>VXZF01000476.1 GCA_009845645.1 Gemmatimonadota bacterium
CGTATTTTGCGCTCGATCGTCGCGTAGTAATACTGCAGCGCGTTGTCCACTCGCAGGTTGATTTGCAAGGGGCCTAGCTTGCGGCTCAACTGCACGTCGAGCAAGTAAATAGGCACATAGTCGCGCCCGCACTCGGCAAAGAGGCCAGATACCCGTTCAAAACGGCTGAGGTATTGGAAGTTTACCCGCCCACTCGTGGGGCCGCGCTTCCCTTGGAGGCCCAGATTGAGGACATGGCGCGACCGGTAAGGCAGCGGCGCCTGATCGCCGTAGTCGCCGTGGCAATAAGGCGGCAATACTTGATCCACATCGAGAAACTCCACACCATCGACCAAGGTATAAGCCGCCCTTGCCCCCAAACCCAGTGGCAGGGCGACTAGGAGCTCGCTTTCAAATCCGCCAACCCGCGCCTGTGCCAAGTTCAGGAAGCGGGCTATGGGCACGGTTCCTCCAGCATAGGGGTCTGGACGCGCCTCAATGAGTCCTCGGTATTCGTTCCAAAACAGCGCCACATCCAAGGCCAACCACTTCGCCAGTTCCTGTTTGATCCCCACCTCGCTAGACCAAGCCCGTTCAGGATTCAAGGCCGGATTGGGACAGACGCGGACACCAGAGGCTTCGGCTTGGGAAAAGACTTCAATCACCGCAGGCACGCGAAAGCCCCGACCGATCGAAGCCCGCAACGCGGTCGCCTCCGATAGCCGATAGGAAAAGCCGGTTTGGGGGCTAAATTCCCCGGTGCTTTTACTCGCGACCGACGATACCCCGCACGGTCCTCCTGCCAACCCAGAGGCTGCGGAACGCCGACTCCAGTCGTAGCGCAATCCGACCGTCCACTCGGCCAGCGGACTGAGTTCGTACACGCCTTGGGCATAGCCGGAGGTGGTTATCAGGGAACGCGTACCGAGAAAATCGCTGGGCGAGCGCACCAAATCGGCCACTGAAGCCAGCCCCAGCGTCCAATTCCAACCGCCCAATCCCGTGTAGTCGAACTGACCTTCGCCCGAAATTTTGTGACCAGTCGAAGCTAAGCCCCCAGCCGCCGCATTGTTGGTAAAATCCGTTAGGTAATACCCCGTCTTAAATCGGTATCCTAACTCGCTGTGTACCAATCGATAATACTCGGAATTGAGATGCAGCTTCCACGAGATAGTATGGGCCGGTGCGTCGTTTTTGGGCACAGATAGTGGATGACTGCGGTCGCGCCACTGGATAAAAACCCCGTGGTCATCTAGCGCCCAGTTGCCCATCACGCGCCAATAGCTCGTCGGCGAGAAGCGATGCACGGCCTTGGCGTAGAGATGGTAGCGGCGGCTATCGCCGTTTTGGTGGTACCCCGTGCCCCGGTTGTGCCCCCCACTCAGCGCCAAGCCAGTTCGTCCCAAAACCCGATTGTGACTCAAGTCAAACCCGACAAAGTGCATCGGGGACTCGCGCCAGCGCCACTGGCTATACGCCGGCTGGCTATACAGCCCGCTGAGCAACCGAAAGCGGGTGCCCGGATCGCGCGCCGGATCGCGAGTAAGCACGTTGATTACCCCACCCAAAGCCCCTGTCCCGTACAGGGCCGAGCCAGCCCCTTTGACCACCTCCACGCGCTCGACTTGCTGCAGGGGCACGGCATCCCACTTGATGTCGCCTATATCCGACGACAGCATGGGAAATCCATCCACTAACATCAGCAGCCGACTGCCCGTTCCGCGACTGTAGCCGCTCGACCCGCGGACGACGGGCTGGCTACCTACTTGGCTGATGCCCGAGACATAGCGCAGGGGACCGGTCAGCGAGAAGGCGTTGTGATCGGCGATGCGCTCGGCATCGGCTACGGAGATGCTAATAGGGGCTTGAGCAAAAGTCTGGGAGCGGCGGGCAGCGGAAACGACTAGTTCGGGAACTTCGACGGCCGTAGGTTCGAGGGCGACGACGCGCTCCTCCTCCCCGGGCGCAACGCCGCGCAGGGTATGCGAGCGATAGCCAATATGCGAACAGAGCAGATCGTATTGGCCGGGCGGCAAGCCCTCGACCCGGCAGTAGCCCTCTTCGTTGGCGTACCCCCCGAATTCCGTCCCCAGCACTGCCAACGTCGCGCCGGGCAGTGGAGTTTGGTCGCTAGCGTCGAAGACGCGGACGACGATATCAGCGGCCGAGCTCGGCCAGCAATTCAGCAGGCAAAGCGCGCTCGCATAGAGCAGTGCTAAGCTCGGTCTCATGGTCCAATACAGCGAAGTTGACTTCGATATCGATGTCAGAGACAACCTCCCCGGAGCCGACTTCTACCGGCGAGGGGAGGTCGGCGTCAGGCAGGTAATAACAGCCCAAAAGCGAGGTAAGATCCCAAAACTGATCCTCTTGGCGCCAAGCCACGACAATCCACTGATATACGCCTTCCCCATCTAAGGGAACGAAATAGTCGTACGACTCGACCCCGAGCGCCACCTCGGTGTCCCAGCCGTTGATTCTAAAAAAATCGGCCAGCGAAGCAGGTGGCTCGCGATAGACGGCCACGGCCACCTGCCCCACATTCGCGGGCCACTCGCCGACAAAGTGCAGCCGACCAGCGATCCCGGTCTGCCCAGTGGCCTCGGCATCGAGACCGCGGTCGCAGCCCCAGCACAAGGCTAGGACCGCGACCAAACACCAATACTGCACGGCCTACTAGCCAGCAGCAGCGGCAGCCTCGGCAGCAGCAGCGGCAGCCGCCGAGACTTCGGCGACGTCAAATTCTGCGCCGTTAATGTTTATCGTCCCGGTAGCAGAAAGGCCGTCGGCCCCAACCGAAAGCTGCATATCGAGTATCAACTCGGCCTCATGCGATCCAGAAAGGGTAACCTCCCCGCTCATCGGAATGGGATCCTGCGTCAGGTCGATGTTCAAGGCACCGTTGGCGATCAACGCGCCATCGGGCGAATAATCCTGCAACGTCCAATCGTTGCCTGATATCTCTACCGAACCACCGCCTTCCCCCGGCACCGACGTCGTACCGGGGACCAGCGCGGCGAAGAAGATATTCGTAAAAGTGGAGACCAGCGTGCCGTATAAGCCGATGATTTCAGGCGTTAGCTCAGCCGCCGCCGGC
>VXZF01000061.1 GCA_009845645.1 Gemmatimonadota bacterium
CAAGTCCAGCATCACTGGCACTGCACCAAAAAGGTTCAACAACTCGTATTCAATCTCAAGGACGTCGTTGATGCCATCGCCGTTGGCGTAAACACCGATGAGGATAGCTTGAGCGCGTTGACCGCTTTCTCCCCTACCTCGGCTAACTCCACGCTCAGGGTATTGCTATCGGTCAGCGGATTGGCATCGCCTGGAGTTAATGCCTGCCGCACCTCAAAGGGCTTTTCGCTATCGGAGATCCGGCCGGCGAACACCGTCCCAAACTTGAACACCTCCACGGCGAAATCCACCTCGATCCGTTCACTGGTTTGCTGCACGTCCATTCTTGGGATTTTGAGGGCAAAGCCAGCGGCGTCCGAGCGCACGACCTCAAAACCGACTTCCTGGCCGGCGATTCGCACGCCGTCGATGCTGGTCACTTCGACCGGCGTCTCAATCTCAATGGTGTCAAATCCCAAATCTTCGCGCTCAAATTGCGGCAGAATACTATAGGTAAACTGGGTGACGTCCCCGGCTCGGGCGCTCGGCGGCGTAATCTCGGCTAACACTTGCGTTGCCACGGGCGGGTCCGAGACCCTAAACTGTAAAAAGTCCAGCCGTCCGCCAGCGTCCTTTCGCGCGGTAATATCGGCTTTGAGCTGTACGTAGCGCCGCGGTCTGTCAGCTTGCATCGCCCCCGAACCGGCCACAAAATCATAGGCCTGACTCCACAGCTCCCAGTTCTGGGTATCGGGCGTGATCCCAGCCTTCTCGCCTTTATTGAGCCTATCGTAGGCTCGCGCCGTAAGCGGCTGACCCTTGGCGTCAAAGCGACTCTGCTCGTCACCGCGGAAGGTGAAGCGCCAATAGATGCTCGGGTCTGGCACATCGCCGCTGCGCATCACTAAGTCGATCTGAGCACCAGCATCGACTTCGCCCGACCAGCTCAAATCGCCCAAGGCCACCGGCTTGCCCAAATCGATAATGCTACTGGTATAATTGGAGAAGGGCGCAAAACCCGAACCGTAGAGTTCCAACTCGGCCAATTCCCAAATTCCCCGCGTATTCTCCGGTGCCCGGAAGAGCAACTTGCGGATCGGCTCGTCGGGCATCTTCAAGTCAATGATCGGCTGCGTATTGTCGCGGATATTGTAAATCACATCGAAGGCCACATAATCGCCCCGCGACCCGGCCTGAAGTGCCCGGTCGGGGTCCTTGAGCGGGTCGCCGTCGCTAGTGCCGATAATGAAGCGTTCGACAAAGCGGTCGGTCATATAGCTAGGCCGCGGGTAGAACTTGACCCGGTCGATAAAGAACAGCCCGCCAAAATCGAAGATCAGGTTTTTAGTATTCGGTCCATGCGAGGCAAAACGACCATCTCCCAGATAGGCCGTATTGGGATCCTCGTCCCAGATAAGCTCATCGTCGTCGTTGAATCCCCCCCAGCCAATCCAAGTCAGGTAGAAGATATCACCAAGAGAATCGGCCTGCGGCAAAAGCGGTGTCAGATTGACCGTGGAGTCGAGTTGCCGCGGCTCGATGTGACTGCTAGTCACCTCTAGCAAGTTGATACTACCGTGCAAATCCTCGTCGATATCGGCCCAATCGATCTGCACGAACTCCACCCCTTCAACTGATGCCAACTCCGGCGCGGGTTGGTCGACACCCCCGATTCGGTAGATCGTTAGAGCACTAAGATCGCCTGCTCCGACCGCCAGCGACCCCACCGTCCACAATGCGACTATGTACCTCATCTGGCTCATTCTCATCCTCAATAGGCCAGGGCAATGACGCGCTGACGCGCTTCCTTACCTTGGTCGCTGTCAACTTCTAATCGCAGTAGATACAGCCCCGGCACTGTCACGGTTCCATTCGCTAGCACTCCATCCCATGCCAGCGCGAATCGACCGCTCGCTGCCGTTCCCCGATGCACCATCCCCACCCGCCGTCCCGATAGATCGTATAGCTCCAGCGCCACCGGCACTGCGCCGAAGAGATTTAACAACTCGTATTCAATCTCGAGAACGTCGTTGATTCCGTCGCCGTTGGGCGTAAACACCGGTGAGGACAGCTTGAGCGCGTTGACCGCCTTCTCTTCCACATTGACCAGCCCCACGCTTAGCGTATTGCTATCCACCAGTGGATCGGCGTTGCCAGCAGTCAGCGCCTGCCGCACCTCAAAGGGCTTCTCGCTGTCGGAGATCCTCCCGGTGAACACCGTCCCGAACTTGAACACTTCCACCGCAAAGTCAATCTCAATTAGTTCGCCCGTCTGTTGCGGGTCCATGCGCGGGATCCGCAACGCAAACCCTCGTGCGTCCGAGCGCACAATGTCAAAGCCAGCCTCTTGACCATCGATCCGCAACGCGTCGATGCTTGCGGCCTCGACCGGGGTCTCAATCTCAATGGTATCAAACCCCAAATCCTCGTCGCGCAACTGGGGCAGAATTGCATAGGTAAAAGACGTCACCTCGCCAGCGCGAGCACTAGCCGGCGCAAGCTCGGCCAAGGCTTGAGTTGCCACCGGCGGATTTGAAACGCTGAACTGCAAAAAGTCCAAGCGTCCGCCAGCTTCTTTTTGCGAAGTGAAATCAGCTCTGAGCTGCACGTAACGACGCGGTCTATCGGCTAGCAGCACGTCTCCACCGGCGGCGAAGTTATATGGCGGGCTCCAGTCGGACCAGTTTTCAGTATCAGGTGTGATCCCAGCCTTTTCACCCTTTTCCAATCGGTTGTACGTGCTGAGCGTAAGGGCGGTACCATTGGTGCCGAAACGACTGCGCTCGTCGCCGCGAAAAGTCAGGCGCCAATAGGAATTGGGATCGTCATCATCACCGCTACGCATCGACAACGCCACCTCTGCTCCTCCCTCGGCCTCCCCCAACCACGTTAGATCGCCCAAACTCGCCATGCCGCCTAAGTCGATGACGTTGGTCGTGTATTGGCTCTTGGGCGCGAAGCCAATACCGTAGAGTTCAAACTCGGCGATTTCCCAAACGCCTCGGGTATTGGGCGGTGCTTCAAACATGAGTTGGCGGATAGGCGAATCCGGGATGCTCAACTCGATTACCGACTGCGTGTTTTCGGTGATGTT
>VXZF01000440.1 GCA_009845645.1 Gemmatimonadota bacterium
TCGGGGCGGGTGTACACGTGGCCGAGCAGCCCCACGCCGCGATATTCAATGGTCATTATGTTGGCAAAGGGATCGCCATCGCGGTGCAGCAGATAAAAGAAGACGTCGAGGCCGGTCTGAGTGCGCAACACCTGTTCGTTGCCCCAGCGCCAAGACGGGCCTTTGTGGCTCAATAAGGTTTCGACGCGTTCGGCCCAGTCGAGATCAGGGCCTTGCACAACGCCGACTTGTACAGCCTCACCAGACTTGAGAGTGATGAGGTCTAAGTGTTGGTACATGTCAGGTCTTTGCCTCGTTTTTTAGCTCTTGTCAACCGCTTACGCATTAGCCTCCACTCCGCCCACCATACAAATCCCGCACCCGGCTCACCACCACGGCCAACAAGATAATCGACCCCAAAAACGCCTGCTCGTAATAGACGTTGGCCTCCAGCATCACCAAGCCGTTCTTGATGAGAACGATGATAACCGCCCCCAGCAGCAGGCCCAGCGCTGAGATGCGCCCTCCCGCCAGACCAGTCCCCCCGACAATAGCCACCGCAAAGCTCGGGAGCAGCCAAGCCGTTCCCGTCGCCCGTTGGGGCGAACCCATCCGCGAGACGCCCGCCACAGCGGCCAGCGCCGCGAGGGGCGGCGACAGCACGTGCGACAGCAAAATCATCCGGTCGGTATTGATCCCTGCCAGCCGAGCCGCCTCCTGATTCCCCCCAGTCGCCAACAGCCGCCGCCCAAAGACCGTGTGCCGGAATGCGTAGTGCGTCGCCAGCAGCACCAGCACCATCGTCCAGAACAAATTCGACAGCCCCAAAAACTTCTGCCGTCCCAAGAACGTGAATTCCCGCGGAATGTCCGTGTAGGCGTAGCCCTCGGAAAACCCATGCACTAATCCTGTAAAGACAAAAAGCGTGGCCAGCGTGGCGATAAAGGAATTGATCTGCAACCGCGTGATGATGACTCCGTTGATCCACCCAGCCGCGCCGCCGATTCCCAGCGCCACCAACGCCGCTAACCACCCCGGCAAACCCAACACCTGAATGCAGTACCCAGTGGTAATGGTCGCCAAGCCGCCAATAGCCCCCACAGATAGGTTCATCCCCCCAGCGACCAACACCAGCGCCTGAGCCAGCGCCACCAACACGGAGAACGCAACAATCCGCGAGATGTTGAAGAGGTTGTACGCCGACAGGAAGCTCTCCGAACTGAGCGCACATCCTACAAACAGCAGCCCCGCCGACAAGGCGATCCCCGCGTCATTGTGCCGCATGAGTCTGCGTAGAAAATCCATAGTTAATTCAGATGAAGGCCGATGCGGCGGCTTACCTCATCGTAGCTCAAGCCCTGCTCGTGGATCTCGGCGATCTCGTGGACGATCTGCTTGTCCTTAAAGACGAGAATCCGTCCTGCCAAGCCGATGATCTCCGGCATGTCCGACGAGATCAAAATGATCGCCTTGCCCTCTTTCGCCGCCAAGTCCCAGAGCAAGCGGTGGATCTGTGCCTTGGCTTGGATATCCACCCCAACGGTCGGCTCATCGACGATCAGGATGTCGCAACCAGCCGCCAGCCACTTGCCCAAGCTGACCTTCTGCTGATTGCCACCGCTGAGGTGATTTACCTCCTGCTCCAAGCCCGTCGTGCGAATATCCAGCGCCGCGACCAGCGCCTGCGCGGCTTGGGTCTCCGCCCGGTCGTCGATCCGGCGGGTGAACTTGCCGACGATCCGCTCCCATATCGTAATGCCGAGATTGGTCCGCACGGCTGATTCCAGCAGCAGGCCCTCTTCTTTGCGGTTTTCGGTTACGTAGCCCATGCTGTACTTGTACAGGCTGTCGGCCACCGAGCCGATCCGCGCTTTGCTCCCGTGGATATAGACGGCACCCCGCTCGGCCTGCTCGGCCCCGACTAGCAACCGCGCCAACTCGGTGCGCCCGGCTCCCACCAAGCCGTATAAACCCAAAATCTCGCCAGCGTAGAGCGAAAAACTCACGTCGTGCACCCGGTCCGGCGCGTACAGCCCCTCGACCCTGAGGACCTCCCGCGCCCGGTCCACCACCGGCATACCAAACGAAACCGTCTCCGCCCGCCGGCCGATCATCATCTCGATCAGCTCGGCGCGCGGCAGCCCGGCGGGGTCCATCGTACCCACATGCCGCCCGTCTCGCAACCCACTGCCCTGATCGCCGATTTGTTAGCCCTCGTCGAACTTGTGCGAGACAAAGACGATGGCCACGCCCGCCTCCTGCAACTGGCGCAAAATGCCAAACAGGCGGCCCGCTTCGTGCTCAGTAAGCGACGACGTCGGCTCGTCTAATAGCAGGACCCGCGCCTCGGCCGACAGCACCCGGGCAATCTGCACGAGCTGTTTGTGCGCCGCGCTCAAATCGCCAATGGGCGCTTGCGGGTCAATGTCCAGCCCAACCCGCGCCATTGCGGCCCGCGCTTGGTCGGCGAGCTGCGGCCAGTCGAGGCGGCCCCACCGGCTAAAGGCGTCCAACTTGTCGAGCATGATGTTCTCGGCGACGCTGGCCTCAGCCACTACCTGGATTTCCTGATGGACCAAGCCAATGCCGCGGTCGAGGCAGTCGCGACAATTGAGCACGCGCAGCGACGCACCGTCGAAGAGCATCCGCCCAGCGTCGGGCTGGTATATCCCGGTGACAATTTTGAGCAGGGTGCTCTTGCCAGCGCCGTTTTCGCCGACTAGAGCGTGGATATGGCCCGGCTGGAACGAGAGCGACACGTCGTCCAGTGCCCGGACGCCGGGGAAGTGTTTGCTGATGGATTGCAGTTCGAGCACGAATCAGCGGGGCGGGCTGAGGTACTTGGTCTCCAACTCGCCCATAATCTGCGCGGTGATGGCCCTGACCTCGTCCTCAAAGGTATCGACGTTGTCCTTAGTCACCAGTACCGTGCCCGAGTTGATGAAGTAGCGATCGGGATTGGCCTGCCAACCGTCGAGCAGATAGCTCAGGAGAGCGCACGTAATGTAGCCGTGGCCATAGGGATTCTGCGAGATGGTCGCGTCGATGGCCCCCTGGCGGATCGCGTCGAGCACCACCGAGTCCGTGTCG
>VXZF01000035.1 GCA_009845645.1 Gemmatimonadota bacterium
GTGATGGCGTTCTCACTTTTGATAAAAAAGCATCTAAATTTGTGCCGTTCGAGCAGTTAACGTAACCGACATTTCTAACTTCTATTGCAACAAGAATGTGAGATCTACACACCGCCGTCGCAATCCTGCCACTCAACTCATTAATCATGCGGAGAACCTCATGTACAATCTCAACGGCAAAGTCGCCCTCGTCACCGGCGCGGGCGGCGAACACGGCATTGGCCGCGCCATCTGCCAGCGCCTAGCGCGCGAAGGCTGCGACCTCGTAGTTAATGACTTGCACGCCCAGCCCTATAGCGAGTCTGGTTGGGGCGGTCTGCCCGCCCTCGTCGCCGAAATCGAAGCCTTCGGCCAGCAGGCCCTTGCAGTGGAAGCCGACGTATCCGACGCCGACCAAGTCGAGACCATGGTACAAGACGCGCTCGCCCGCTTTGGTCGCATCGACCTGCTGGTCAACAACGCTGGCTCGCGCCCCGGGCCAGACCGCGTTCCAGTCGTCGATCTAAGCGAAGCCGCTTGGGATCAAGTGCAAACCGTCAACGTCAAGGGCACGTTTCTCTGCTCGCGCGCTGTGGCCCGGCACCTGATTGATCGCGGCGACGGCGGCAAAATCATCAACATGGCCTCTACGGCCGGACGCCAAGGGATCCCGCGCTACGCCGCGTACTGCACGTCCAAATTCGCCATCATCGGTTTTACCCAATCCCTCGCTGGCGAGCTTGCCCCCCACCGGATCAACGTCAACGCCGTCTGCCCGGGCAACACCCTCACCGAGCGCACCCACTACATCGCCGCGGGCCTTGCCCAGCGCGACGAGCCAGACGCCGACACTACCGCCGCCTTGGTCCACGACCTCGAAGCGCAAACTCCCTTGGGCCGCATCGGCACGCCCGAGGACGTAGCCCGCACCGTGGCCTTTCTCTCCTCGGACGAAGCCGAGTACCTCACCGGCGTATCGCTGGTAGTGGCCGGCGGCTTTCAGATGTGAGGATAGTGGTTAGGGTCTGATGGTATCCTGTACACCCACGTAGGGGCGACCGGCCGGTCGCCCCTACTCCTTGACGCTCCCCAGCATGATTCCGCGCACGAAGTACTTCTGCACGAACGGATAGACCAACAGCATCGGCAGGATAGTAACGACCACGGTCGCCGCCTTGATCGTCTCGGGCGTGAACTCGGTGATGTTCGGATCAACCAGCCCCTGTTCGATCAATTCGATGCTGTTCTCGATGACGATCCGCTGCAAAAAGGTCTGCAAGACCTGATTCTCGTCCGACGCAATATAGAGCATGGCGTCGAACCAGTGGTTCCAGTGCGCCACGGCCGTCCACAGCCCAATCGTCGCCAGTACCGGCTTGGAAAGAGGCACGTATATCCTGAAGAGAATATTGAACTCGCTGGCTCCGTCGATTTTGGCCGACTCGGCAAGACTTTCGGGAATGGCCTGAAAGAAATTCTTGACCACGATGATGTTGAAAGCCGTCAGCATCTGCGGCAGCACCAGCGCCCATATTGAGTCGATCAGCCCCAGGTTCTTGACCAATAAGTAGTTGGGCACAATGCCGCCGCTGAAGAGCATGGTAAAAAGCACCAAGAACAGCAGTGGGCTGCGGTGGGGCATTTCGCGCCGCGCCAGCGGGTAAGCCGTCAGGCAAGTAAAAAAGAGCGTCAGCGCCGTGCCCAACACCGTGCGCAAAATCGAATTGGTGAACCCCGTGACGATCTCGGGATTAGACAGCACCATGCGGTACGAGGTCAGCGAAATGTCCCTCGGGTAGAGGTGCAGGCTCGCCCGCATGGCCTCAGCGGCGCTGCTCAACGACATCGAAATAGTGTACACGAACGGATAGAGCGCCATCAGCCCGACCAAGCCCAACACCGTCAGGTTAAAGACGTTGAATATCTTCTCGCCTCGCGTGCGGCTTACCATATGCCCTGCTCCCCTCCACTGAGCCGCCGGGCCAGCGAGTTAGCCAGCACCACCATCAACAAGCCGACTACTGATTTAAAAAGCCCGGCCCCCGTAGCCAGTCCAAAATCCATCAGCACAATCCTCCGCAGAACGTAGGTGTCGATGATGTCGGCCGCGTCGTACACCATGGGATTGTACATGTTGTAAATCTGGTCGAAGCCCGCGTTGAGCACGTGGCCGAGATTGAGGATGAAAAGCGTGATAATCGTCGGCACCAGTCCCGGGATGGTGATGTGCAAGGTCTGCTTCCAGCGCCCGGCCCCATCGACGACGGCCGCCTCGTACAGGTCGGGAGAAATCCCGGCCAGTGCCGCCAAGTAAATCACCGCCCCATAGCCAGCCGCCTGCCAAATCCCCGTGACAATGACCACGACGATAAACCAGAAGTCGTTGGTGAGGAACTCAATCGGGGAGACGCCGAAGAGCTGGGAGATCTGATTGGCCGGGCCACTCTGCGAGAAAATCATCAGGAAGATGCCGCCCAAAATCACCCACGAGAGAAAGTAGGGGATATAGGTCACCGTCTGCACGGTACGCTTGTACCAGGAGACGCGGATCTCATTGAGCATCAGCGCCAGCGCGATCGGCGCGAAAAAACCGAACAGCAAGCGCAATAAGCTGATGGTGACCGTGTTGCGCAGGGCATTGGGAAAGTCGGCCCCACCGAAGAGGCGAGAGAAATTCTCCAACCCGCTCCACTCGCTGCCCAAGATCCCGGCGCTCAGGCGAAACTCCTTAAAAGCGAGTACCAGCCCGAACATGGGCAGGTAATTGAAGACGAGGAAAAAGGCCAGCCCTGGTGCCACCAGCAGCAACAGCCCCTTGTGCCTGCGGTACTGCGTCAGTACTTCACTCATGAGTACCAGGATCATTGAAGAACCGTGCGCATTTCGTCAATGGCATCTTTTGCCCCATGTAAACTAATTTCTGATTGCGTATGCACCTCTTCCCACTGCTTCCCTTCCTCTGCTGGCACAAGCCATGCAATGTCAATAAGGACACTTGAATAATGACTAAAACTGTATAGAGTACGCACATGGCTTAATTTAGCCGCAGAAGATAGATTATCGGTCTCTCTAGGGAGGTTATATAA
>VXZF01000238.1 GCA_009845645.1 Gemmatimonadota bacterium
GAGGAATTGGCTTGGCTGGAAGAACGCCTCGACGACGCGCCGTGCCCTAGCTGCGACGGAGTGCGCTTGCGGCCCGAATCGCTCGCAGTGGAATTGGGCGGAGCGTCGATCGCCGAGGTCGTCGAGTGCGCGGTTGTCGCAGCGACCGAGTGGCTCGAAAACCTCGATTTTCCCGCTGCTACAGCCCCCGTCGGGGAAGCCATCCGCGGCCAGATCAGCCGCCGCCTGAACCTATTGCAAGAGTTAGGACTGGAGTACCTGCAACTGAACCGCCGCGCCGACACCCTGTCGAGCGGAGAATTCCAGCGGCTGCGCCTCGGGTCCGCCCTGTCGTCGGGCACCACCCAGATGCTCTACGTGCTCGACGAACCCAGCGCCGGTTTGCACGCACGCGACGCCGCCCAGCTCCTAAACGCACTCAGGACACTGCGCGACGCGGGAAACTCCGTGTTCCTAATAGAACACGACGCCGCGCTCTTGCGCGGGGCCGACTGGCTGGTCGATATGGGGCCGAGCGCGGGGACCGCCGGAGGACAGGTCGTGGCCGAGGGCACGCCGAGCGAGGTGGCAGCCACCGAATCTTTGACCGGACGCTATCTGCGCGGTGCGATGCAATTGCCGCGCACCCAAGCGCGCCAGCCACAGGGGTGGTTGGTACTATCCGGTGCCCGCGGCCACAACTTGCGCCAACTCGAGGTAAAATGGCCGTTGGGAACCTTGATCTGCGTGACCGGGGTTTCCGGGTCGGGCAAAAGCTCGCTGGTCAGCCACACCCTGCATCCGCTCTTGGCGGCCAAACTGCACGGCGCTCAGCGTCGCCCCCTGCCCTATAGCGCTTGCACTGGAATTGAGCAGGTAACGCGCGTCGTCGCGGTTGATCAGCGGCCCATCGGCCGCAGCGCGCGCTCAAACGCGGCGACCTACACGGGATTGCTAGCGCCGATTCGCCGCCTGTTTGCCGACCTGCCCGAAGCCCGCCTGCGGGGCTACCGACCCGGGCACTTCAGCTTTAACGCCCCAGAGGGGGCCTGCGACCTGTGCAAGGGCCGGGGTGTGCACAGCACGCGCCGGGGCGCGTTTGACGACCTCGAAGTCGTCTGCCCTTCTTGCAGTGGACGGCGCTACCGCGCCGAGGTCTTGGACGTGCGCTTCCACCAGCACCACATCGCCGAAGTGCTAGAGATGAGCGTGGCCGCAGCGAGCGAACTTTTTGCGGCCGTCCCCCAAGTCGCGCAACGGCTAGCGACCCTCGCGGAAGTGGGCTTGGGATATTTGCACCTCGGCCAGCCAGCGACCAGTTTTTCCGGCGGCGAAGCCCAGCGGGTTAAGCTGGCCGCCGAACTGGGCCGCTCGCGCCAAGATCACGCACTCTACATCCTCGACGAGCCAACCTCAGGCCTGCACTTGGAGGATGTGCGCTTGCTGCTCGCGCTGTTGCAGCGCTTAGTTGACGAGGGCAATACCGTAGTGGTAGTTGAACACCACATCGAATTCATCGCGGCCGCCGACTGGGTCATCGACTTGGGGCCAGAAGGCGGGGAAGCTGGCGGGGCAATCACCGCTTGCGGTCGCCCCGAGGAAGTAGCCGACGCGACCGGCTCCCACACGGGCGCGTACTTGCAGAAGCTGTTTGCCGCGCAAGGCTGAGCAATTGAGGAGATTTTCATTGGACCTACAAAAAATACAAGCCTACATGCAGCAAGAAGGGATCGGTGCTTGGTTGGTGTACGATTTTCGCGGCGGCAATCCGGTCTTGTGGCAGTTGTTGGGCCAGCGGCGGCAGACGACCCGACGCGTCTTTCTCATCGTGCCAGCCGCAGGCGAGCCGCATTTACTCGGCTCGGCGGTCGAGCCGGAGGCCCTCGCCGGGCTGGGCATAGAGATCGCCCATTACGCTAGCTGGGAACAGCTACATGCCCTGTTGCGCGATGCGGTCGAGGGGCTGCCGCAGGTAGCTATGGAATACTGGCCCGGAGGCGCATTGCCCACGGTGTCTTGGGTCGATGGCGGCACCTTAGAGTTGGTGCGCTCCCTCGGCCCCGAGGTGGTGTCTTCGGCCGATCTGTGCCAAGTCGCCTTGGCCACCTGGAGCGCGGACGCGCTCGCCTCGCACCGCGACGCCTGCCGCCAAGTGGCCGAAGTTAAAGACGCGGCCTTTGAGTACATCCGCGACCGCCTCCACACCGGCCTCACCGAATTCGACGTCCAATCATTCATCGTCGCCGAACTGGAGCAGCGCGGCCTCGACAGCGGGCATCCGCCGATCGTCGGCGTCAATGGCAACAGCGGCAATCCGCACTACGAGCCGCACGCGGACACAGCCGCCCCCATCGAGCCGGGCGCTTGGATCCTCATCGACCTGTGGGCGCGCCACCCCGGCGAACAGCACGTGTTTGGCGACATGACTTGGGTCGCCTTTGCCGGCCCGCACGTGCCCGCAGCTCACGCCGAGGTCTTTGCCGCAGTGCGCGAAGCGCGCGATCAAGTGCTGGCGCGGCTCGACGCCGCATGGCGCGACGACGAAGTATTACAGGGCTGGCAACTCGACCGCGTGGCGCGCCAAGTCCTGACAAAGCACGGCTTGGGCGAGCAATTCGTCCACCGCACGGGGCACAGCCTCGGCCCAGGGCCGAGCATCCACGCACTCGGAGTAAACCTCGACGACTTGGAGACCCACGACGCGCGGTCGATTCTACCGGGCACGGGCTTTTCCGTCGAGCCGGGCGCGTACCTGCCGGAGTTCGGCGTGCGGCTCGAAGTCAATGTGTACGTAGATCCAGAAACCGGACCAGAAGTTACAACCCCCATCCAAAACGAAGTCGTCCTCTTACTTTGAGCCTCGCAATCGTCCTCGTCAGCGGTGGGCTCGACTCCTGCGTCACCGCCGCCATTGCCGCCCGCCGCCCCTTGGCCTTTCTCCACTTGCGCTATCGCCAGCGCACCGAGGAACGCGAATTCGCGGCGTTTTCCGCCCTCGCGGATCACTTCCAAGTGGAGACCCGCCTCGTGGTGGACGTCGATTACATGCGCCAAATCGGCGGCTCCAGCTTGGTCGATGCGAC
>VXZF01000729.1 GCA_009845645.1 Gemmatimonadota bacterium
TAGCTCGCCAAGCCGGTCTTTTTCCGGCGGCTGTCATGTCCGAGGTGATGACCGCGGATGGCGCGATGGCCAAAGGTCAGCAACTCGTGGATTTTGCCACTAGCTTCGGCTGTCGCTTAATCGACGTGGAGCAACTCCACCAAGCCGTGCTGGGTGGGTGATGTAGGGGCACCGGTGCTAGGGGCTAGGCGTTGTACCTGTAACGAATCCAATCCACCTCAACGTCTCCTTATCTATCCTTTGAGGCTCTCATGTACAATCTCATCCTTTTTCTCACCGTAGTCCTCTGCGGGCAGCTCTATGCTGACGATCACCCGGTGAAGGCCAATTTTTTGGCCGATGTAGATGCCGTAGCGCCCGGCCAGTCTTTCCGGTTGGGGATCGAGCTGACGATGGAGGAGAAATGGCACACCTATTGGCTTTTTAGCGGCGATGCCGGCCTGCCCATCGAAGTCGAGTGGCAGCTACCTGCCGATGTTGTAACAGGACCATTGCAATGGCCCTTGCCCAACAAATTCGAGGAACAGGGGGAACTGGTGGTCTATGGGTATGCCGACGAAGTGCTGCTCATGGCCGAGGCTACTGGGCCGCAGGCGTTGGCTGCGGGGGATACACTGCACCTTGCAGCCGAGGTCTCTTGGCTGGTGTGCCGCGAACTGTGCATCCCCGGAGAAGCATCGTTGACATTGGCACTGCCGGTGGCCGCCGTCGGCAAGCCGAGTGCTCAGCAGGCGCAATTTGACCGCTATGCAGCGCAGGTGCCGGGCGCGTTGGACGAGCGCGTTGCAGTAGAACTTGCCGTGCGGGGCGAAGGGGCTATGGAGGTTGACGTGCGCCTTGCCTACGAGGGAAAGGCTTTTGAGCAGGGCGAACAGGTGCCCGACTTTTATCCGCTAGCAGCCGACGATTTTGCGCTTTCCACTCGGCGGCTAGCCGCCGATCACCTCGTGCTGTCTGTCGAACCCTATGGCGGTGCCGAAGTCGATACATTGCGCGGAGTGCTTGTCTATGGATTAGATGGCGAGGTGCAAGCCGGGACGCTGGCGCTGGATTTGCGCGCTGCGCCGCGCCAGGGAGAGGGGATCTTGGCGCGGGATTACCGCGCGGCTAGCGGGGAGGTCGCCCGGTCGCTGTGGGTCTATATCGCCTTTGCGGCGTTGGGTGGGTTGATTCTCAATTTGATGCCTTGCGTGTTACCCGTCATCTCGCTGAAAGTGCTCGGCTTTGTCAATCAAGCTGGCGAGGAGACCAAGCGGGTGCAGCAACTAGGATGGGCGTTTTGCGCTGGTATTGTGGCTACTTTTTTGGTGCTGGCGCTAGCGGTGCTCTTGGTCAAAAGCAGTGGTGAGCAGATCGGTTGGGGCTTTCAGTTCCAATACCCAGGTTTTGTGGTGGCGATGAGTGCTTTGGTTTTTGCATTGGCCTTAAGTCTGTTCGGCGTCTATGAAATCCTGCTTCCGGGGACCGGCAATTTGGGGGGGCTAGAGGGGCGCGAGGGGTTGACGGGCTCCTTTCTCAACGGCGTGCTGGCGACGATTCTGGCCACGCCCTGCACTGCGCCCTTTTTGGGGACCGCGCTGGGGTTTGCCTTTGCCCAGCCGGCCGGCGTCGTCATCGCAGTTTTTTTGGCGATTGGCGCGGGTATGGCGCTACCGTATGTGGTGCTGGCGATCAAGCCGGCGTGGATCGGGCGCTTGCCCAAGCCCGGCCCTTGGATGGTGCGGTTCAAGCAGCTAATGGGCTTTTTGCTGATGGCCACGGTGCTGTGGTTGCTTTGGGTCTTAGGCAACCAGATTGGCGTCGAAGGCGTGGTGTGGACGGGGGCCTTTTTGCTGGGTCTGGGTCTGGCCTGTTGGGTCTGGGGTCAATGGGGTAGTTTTCTACATCCCAACCCCGCAAAACTGCTGGCCCGAACGGTGGCGCTGATTCTGGTTTTGGGCAGCTATGTGATTTTTGTCCATCCGCTGTTGGCCGCCGAGCAGACTTTGGCCGAGCAGACCACTGCGTCTGAATTAGACTGGCAGCCGTTTAGCGCCGCGCACGTTGAGGAGTTGGTCGCGGGCGGGCAGATGGTCTTTATCGACTTTACAGCCGAGTGGTGCTGGACGTGCAAGGTCAACGAGCGGGCAGTGCTGGCGCAGCAGGTGGTACGCGAGCGGTTTGCCGCGCTCGATGTGGCTCTAGTCAAAGCTGATTGGACCAACCGCAATCCCGAGATCACGCAGCTCTTGCGTGCCTTCGGGCGCTCAGGGGTGCCTCTGTACGTGATCTTTCCCGCTGGTCTTATCGACCAGCCGCTGGTGTTGCCCGAGGTTATTACTGCCGAAATGGTCATCGAAAAACTAGACGCGGCTGTCGCACTCGCCAACGGCAACTGAGGCCACCGTGTTTTCGGTTGTCATTCCCGTGTACAATCGCCGCGCATTAGTCGGCCGGGCGATCCGTTCGGTACTGGCGCAGCAGGGAGTGGACTTTGAGGTGATCGTAGTTGACGACGCCTCGGACGACGGTACGCCTGAGCAAGTGCGCGAGGAATTTGGCGACGCAGTCAAAATAGTGATCTTGGAAGAAAACAGCGGGGTATCCGCCGCGCGCAATCGCGGGATCGCGGCGGCTGAGAGAGAGTGGATCGCCCTGCTCGATTCGGACGACGAGTGGTTGCCCAACAAACTCGCACAACAAGCAGCAGCCCTACGCGAGAGCGGGTTGTTGATCTGTCACACCGACGAGATCTGGATCCGCAATGGCGTACGGGTCAATCCCCACAAACACCACCAAAAATACGGCGGCGACATTTTTTTTCAAGCTTTGCCCTTGTGTGTTATGTCGCCTTCGTCGATTGCAATTCACCGCCAAGTTTTTGCGGACATTGGGATGTTTGACGAATGCCTACCTGCCTGCGAGGACTACGAACTTTGGCTGCGAATTACCTGTCGCTATGAGGTAGTCTATTTGGCGAAAAAACTCATCCGCAAATACGGCGGCCACGCCGATCAACTATCGCAGGCGCACTACGCGATGGATCGCTTCCGAGTGTACGCGCTCGACAAGCT
>VXZF01000226.1 GCA_009845645.1 Gemmatimonadota bacterium
CCTTGAGGGCGGCTTCGACACCGGCTTGCACCGCCACTTGGACAGCGGCAACCTCACCTCTAAAGTGCGTTGAAACTAGCCCACCGCCGATGGGCTTGATGCCGAGGAGTTCGACCGGAGCGGATTTTACGGCTGCGTCGGCTGCTTCGATGACGCCGACGAGACCGCGAGTCTCAATCAGCCCTATGGCAGCCATTGGGCGCGCTTGGCTTGGTCAACGAGTGTCGTCGAGGGTATGGGGGACGAGGGCCAAAAAGCGGGCGCGCTTGATGGCGCGGACGACGCGCGTCTGCTGCTTACGCGTAGCACCGGTGCGCCGGGCCGATTCGATCTTGCCGGTCGGCGTGATAAACTTGACTAGGACATCGAGGCGCTTGTAGTCGATGTCTTCGGACTTGAGTTTGGCTACGGCCTCTCGGCGCGAGCTGCGGAACTTGGCGATGACGACGCTCCTTTTTAAGGCACCCGCTTGGTGCGGGTGTACAAGTTTAAAAAGATAAAAAGTACAGGAGGGGCCGGGGAATGTCAATATATCCCCCGGCCCGGGCATCCGCGATCAGCTTGGGTCCATTTCGTCGTGGAGCTGGCGCATGATTTGGTGGTGCCCCATGCCCTCGTCCCAGAGCTTCTTGTACTTGGCCTCGTCGATGCCGTCGCGCTTGAGAAAGCCGCGGATGTCGTAGCGTCCCTCGACTTCTATGGGTAGGCTGCCCTCCTCAACCATGAGTTGGAGGGGATAGCCCTTTTCTTGGAGTGGCAAGTGGATCACGCGGTTGCGGCGCGCCGATTCGTAGAGGGCCATCATAATTTCCACGGTGTCGCGGGCGGTGGTGCCGGCGTTGCGATGCTCGGTCTTGTGGCCTTCGAGACAGGCGATGAGCTCGCGGACTTGGGCAGCGTTGGTGTTGCCGCCGATGGCCTTGGAGCCTTCGGTGAGCGCGAGATCGACGTCGCGCCAGCCACCAGAGGAGGGGTTCATAATCTGGAGTCGGGTTTCGCTCACGGATAAAAGTCCTTCACTGCCGCGGATTTCAAAGCAGCCGGCACCAGCCCCCTCGCGCATGAGGTCGGACTGAATGAAGAGTTGGAGATCGCCGGCGAAGTGGACCAAGCCCATGCAGGCGTCTTCGATCATGGTGTCGCGCTCGTAGCGGTCGGTGCGGCGCTCGACTGCGCCCATGACCCATTGGGCGCGGGGGTCGCCGAGCACGAAGCGCGAGCCGTCAATGGAATGCGTGCCCCAGTTAGTCAGCCCGTCGGCGACCTTGTTGGTGACGAAGACCGGCGTGCCAATCGCGCCCTCTTCGATTAGTGCCTTGGCCTTTTCCCAGCCCGGGGTAAAGCGGCGCTGATGGCTGATGACCAGTTGGGTGCCGTGCGCCTCGCAGGCATCGACCATGGAGTCGGCCGCGGCCATGCCGATGGCCATGGGTTTTTCGCAGATGACGGCGCGGGCACCGCCTGCGGCTGCGGCAATGGTGGGTGCCGGATGCAAAAGGTGCCAGGTGCAGACGCTGACGATGTCGGGCCGGGCCTTTTCCATCATCTCTTCGACTGTGTCAAATTCCCGTGGGATGCCGTATGTGTCCACGTAGGTTTTGCGGGCCATGGGGACCGGATCGGCCACGGCGACCACCTCGACCTCGTCCACGAGATTGTAGCCTTCCATGTGGGCGTTACCGATGGAACCACAGCCGACGATTGCCGCAGTGTAGCGTTTCATAGAGGATATCTCCTTGGCGAAAACGTGATAATGGGTGTACTATGGGACATGATTGGGACATAATAAAGGATAGGCATTAGGTTATCTTCAAGTCTGCAGGCCCGAAAGCTATCGCCAATTATGGAAACCCTATACGTCTCGCCTACTCTTTCCATCCCGCTTTCCGAACTGCGCTTCAAGTTTCGCCGCAGTTCGGGGCCAGGGGGACAAAACGTCAACAAGCTCAATACCTCCGTCGAGCTACAGTACGACTTTGTCCACAGCGCGGTGTTCAGCGACGAACAGCGCCAGCGGATTGCCAAAAAGCTCGCCGCGCGGCTGAACAGCACAGGCGCGCTGGTGATTCAGTCAGAGCGATTTCGCACGCAGGGACGCAATCGCACCGACTGCCTCGACAAGCTGGCCGCTCTGCTCGCCGAGGCGCTCAAGACGCAGCCCAAACGCAAAAAAACCAAGCCCAGCCGCGCCGCCCAAGCCCGTCGCCTCGACAGCAAGCGGCGTCATTCCGAGAAAAAAAAGAATCGCCAAACACCTTTGGATTGAACGTTTGGTCCTATTGGTGCGTCAAAAGAAAGATAGTATTTGCGCATGTTCACTTGGTGTTCTATCTTAAACCTTAACGTGAACGTAAAAGTTTTTCTCTGAAAATGTTGAGGACTAAAATGAACGCACAAAAAAGAGAAACAATGTACTCGGCGACCGATCTCTACTGGCGCGACATAAAAGACGCCGAACCGCTCAGCCGCGAGGAAGAAGTTGCCCTCTTCAAGCGCGCTAAAGCAGGGGACGAAGAGGCGCGTCAGGCGCTGGTGCGGGCCAATTTGCGCTTCGTAGTGCGCGTCGCCCGCGAGTACCACGAGTCTGGTCTCTCGTTGATTGAGCTGATTTCCGAGGGCAATCTTGGGCTGCTGGAGGCGGTCCAGCGCTTCGATGAGACGCGCGGTTTTAAGTTCATTACCTATGCGGTCTGGTGGATTCGCCAGGCCATCCTCCGCGCCCTAGCCGAACACGGCAAAATTGCCCGCCCGCCGCTGAGCAGGGTCAGCGACCGGCAGAAGGTCGAAAAGGAAGCCGATGTCCTCGCCCAAGAGCTAGGACGCGCTCCGACTGTTGAGGAAATCGCCGCTTGCGTTGATTTCTCGGCGGAACGCATTCGCAACGCCTTTGAGATGGGGCAGCCGGATCTGCCCTTGGACGCCCCGGCTTTTGCCGACAGCGAGGTGACGTTTGCGCAGACCTTTGTCTCGGCCGAGCCTAGCTCGCACGAACGCTTCGTCGAGGGGGAAATGCGCGCGGCTGTAGCCAATTGTCTGAAGGTGCTCG
>VXZF01000736.1:0-2203 GCA_009845645.1 Gemmatimonadota bacterium
CGGCGCTGACATCTTTTGCAGCAAGCCCTTTTCAACCAGCCACTCGCAGGCGAAGTCCGCGCCTTCCATCTTAAAGTGCTCCTCTATTTCCGACACCGTGCGCATGGCCTCGGCCTCCTCCAAATACTCAAGTAGGGGCCGGAACATGTCCCAGATGTGGTCGTCGAGGTAGGTCTCCACGCGTTGGAGAGCCGCCTTGAGGGTGCGGGCGTTTTTGGGAGCGGCGATGAGATCCGTGTAGATGGCGTTGAAGAATTCGGGATTAAAGGCGAGGGCTTGGTGAATGACCTCGCGGCCCGGGGCTTGGCCGTTGAGGATGCACTCAACGCTGGCGAGCTGGTCGGCCACGTTGAGCAGCCACAGGAAGCTGTAGTTATAGTCCTTCTTCACCTGGTACCACTTCTGGGCTTTGGTCAAGGTGGCTAACAGCGGCAGGGCGCGCCGCAGCAACTGGTAGTCGCGGTCGCGCGCACCGATGCGCTCGGCGTCTTTGTACCACGCGGCAATGGACTCGTCCTTGGAGAACAGGAGGGTGCTGTGGGCGAAAGTAAAGTCGAGCCAACCGCCCTGGCGCGAGCCTTCTATGTTCAACTGGAAGCGCTTGCGCGGGATGAGATTGGCGTGGATGATGACGCCTTCTTCAGTGAGGCAGTGGTCCTCGTAGCGCCGCACTTTGGGGTCGTCGGCCATGACGATCCACAAGTCGATGTCCGACTTCTCCCAAACTTGATCGTACGAGTATGAGCCATAGACAATGGCGGCCAAAACTGTGCGATCTTGCTGGAGCTTTTGGGTCAAGGCGTCGAGCGCCCGGCGATAGCGCTCTTGGACGCCCTGTTGCGACCGAGACATGGCAGTTCCTGACGAGGAGATCTAACGTGCGAACGGCACAAAATATACTGAACATACGTATATGATGTCAAGCTGCCGCAGGGGCTAACTGTGTGGCGTTTTCCGAAGACTTCCAGATCGGCGCAATAGCGCCTGTTGCACTGCCGCCGAGCATCAACGAAGCGCATCGCATTTCTTTGCAGAAGTTGGCCCTGTATCCTATCTTGTCGGCTATAGGCCCCAGATGTTCCCGGCACTCTATCCGTCGGCCGGGATGTGGAGTAAGACCCATGCTAAAGGTGAAACCCGAAGCAGGACAGACGGCCAAGCGTAAACTGCCCATCGGCATTCAGACCTTTCGCCAGATTCGCGAAGAACCCTACTACTATGTCGATAAGACCGCCTACATAAGGCGGTTGGTCGCCGAGGGCAAACACTACTTTCTGTCGCGCCCGCGTCGGTTTGGCAAGAGCCTGTTTCTCGATACGCTCAAGGAACTGTTCGAGGGTAACGAGCCTTTGTTTAAGGGGCTGGCCATTCACGACCAGTGGGATTGGTCGGTGCGCCATCCCGTGCTGCGGCTGAGCTTTGGTAGCGGCAACTTCAAGGAACCGGGCTTCCTGCACGGGAACTTGATGGACCAGTTAAACGCCATTGAACGCCGGGCAGGAGTAGTTGCCGAATCCGCCACCGCACCAGGGCGATTCGCCCACTTGCTAGAGGCACTACACGCCGAAGTCGGGCAGCCAGTAGCGGTGCTAATTGACGAGTACGACAAGCCGATTCTCGACGCGCTGGAGGTGCCAGAAGTCGCCCGGGCCAACCGCGACTATTTGCGCGGCTTGTACGCGACGATCAAGGATAGCGATGCGCACATCGCGTTTACCTTCCTTACCGGGGTCAGCAAGTTCTCCAAGGTCAGCCTATTCTCCGGCCTCAACAATCTTAAGGACATCACCCTAGACTCACGCTATTCTGCCATTTGCGGCTATACCGAGGCGGACTTGGACGCGGTGTTCGCCCCGGAACTGCCCGGCTTGGACCGAGAAGAAATCCGGCGCTGGTACAACGGCTACAACTGGCTAGGCGAGGAACAGGTGTACAACCCCTTTGATGTCCTGCTGCTGTTCGACCGCCGCCAGTTCGGGGCCTACTGGTTCGAGACGGGTACGCCGACGTTTCTGCTCGAGATGTTGGTGGAGCGCGAGGTCAGTTCCTTGGCCTTGGACGACATGCTCGGCAGCGACGAATTGCTATCGGCGTTTGACGTGGATCACATTGCGACCGAGGCACTGCTGTTCCAGACCGGCAACCTGACCATTCGACGCACTGAGTCGCGCGGCGGGGAGCTATACTACCGGCTGGGCTACCC
>VXZF01000736.1:2213-3044 GCA_009845645.1 Gemmatimonadota bacterium
GGGCTACCCGAACCGGGAGGTGCAGCAAAGCCTGAACAAGAGCCTGCTGAATCACCTGACGGGCAACCCGTCGCGCCAAGTCGAGCACAACGCCCGGCTGTACGACCTGCTGCTGGTCAACGATTTCGACAGCTTGAAAACGCTATTTGAGGCGTTCTTTGCCAGCATCCCCTACCAGTGGCATACGAACAACGAGATTGCCAACTACGAGGGCTACTACGCCAGCGTGTTTTACTCCTACTTCGCGTCGCTGGGGCTGGCAATCACTGTGGAGGACAGCAGCCAAGCGGGTCGCCTCGACATGGCAGTCCTGTTCAATGGAAATGTGTACCTGTTTGAGTTCAAGGTAGTGGAACAGGTGTCGTCGGGGGCGGCACTGCGGCAGTTGAAGGAGAGGGACTACGCGGCCAAGTATCGCGGTCGCGGCGAGCCGATTTACCTGATTGGAGTGGAGTTCAGTCGGCAGACCCGCACCTTGGCGGCTTTTGAGGTCGAGCGCGTGTAAATTACCTCGGCCTCCGGCTCGGTGCTATAGCACCTGTTGCGCTGCCGTCTCTAAGCCCTTATCGTAGCCAACCATGTCCACCCAACCTCCCATCCAAACCACGACCGTCGGCTCTTATCCCATCCCGGACTGGCTCCAAGCCCTGCCCTCCGAACAGGCCCTCGTCGATGCCACCCGCGTAGTATTCGACACCCAGCGCCAAGTCGGCATCGACCTGCCCACCGACGGCGAGCTGTACCGCTTCGACATCAACCACCCGGACACCAACGGCATGATCGAGTACTTCGTCCGGCCCATGGGCGGCACCCGCGCGGAATTCGGCCGCC
>VXZF01000036.1 GCA_009845645.1 Gemmatimonadota bacterium
TAGTCCTTCCCGATGTTGAATGGAGGATCGGCAAAGACGGTATCAATGACCTCCGCCTTCATGTGCTCAAGCACCTGAAGACAATCAGCATCGTAGAGGACGCCGTGGGATGTGGTCAAAAACGGCTGATTCACTTGAAAATTTTAACGGTCAAAGATGGAGTGGCTACTA
The DNA here is from genome assembly GCA_009845645.1 of Gemmatimonadota bacterium. Classification (GTDB taxonomy): domain Bacteria; phylum Latescibacterota; class UBA2968; order UBA8231; family UBA8231. The sequence continues at coordinate 172 of VXZF01000036.1, forward strand.
GGAGGGAGGCTTCTTCTTAAATAGAGTCAGAAGCCATCGGCTTTACTGTATCTTAATAGCTCTTATGAATGTATAAATCTGTGGTTCCAGGTCAACTATACGGAGGCCATTGTCGAGGTCTTCAACTTGATCAATACGGATAAATCCTCGCGACCTCCCAGAGCCTAGACGGGCGAGTACGACGAACCCATTTTACGTCTCAATCCCCGTCGCACGTGGTAGTGGGGATTCTCCACCCGAAGTGGCCTACTCAGAGTAGAATCACGGATAACTATACGCGGTTTTGTTCTGATTATGTAGCTGCGGGAACGACGAGTGGACAGGAACTGTGAGGGTGGGGAATGACCGTTATTGGGATTTCGTAAACAGCTTCTATTATTTCGGCTTGCAGCACTTGCTCAGGAGGGCCTGTGGCTACTTCGCGGCCCTCTTTCAGCAGTAGGACGCGATCGGCGTATTGAGCTGCTAAATTGAGGTCGTGGAGCACCACAAGTACGCCCACTTGCCGCTCGGCAAATGCCCGCGCCACGGTCAGAGTGTGGTGTTGGTGGGCCAAGTCTAAACTGGACGTGGGTTCGTCTAGCAATAGATAGCGCGGCGTCTCGTCCACCGCTTCCCAGATTTGCGCCAGCACTCGTCCGAGGTGTACGCGCTGGCCTTCTCCTCCCGACAACGTCGGGTAGAGGCGATCCTCTAGGTGGTCGACACCGGCCTCCTGTAGAGCCGCTCGCGCAATGGCGTAATCCCGCTGCGTTTCAGGGCCACGCAGATGGGGGCTTCGACCCATGAGCGCTACTTCGAGCACGCGGAAGGGAAAACTCAGGCTGGATTGTTGCGGCAAGACGGCGCGGATCTGGGCGCTGGCTTTTTTGTCCCAAGACGTCAGCACTCGCCCTTCCATCGACACGGTTCCCTTGGTGGGAGACAAGTCACCGCACAACACTTTCAACAGGGTGGATTTACCAGCGCCATTAGGTCCCAAGACGGCCACCACTTCGCCGGGTCGCACATGGATGGATACGTCTTCCAGTAGGACGCTCCCATCCAAGATTACGTGTATGTTGCGGCCTTCGAGCATTAGAATTTCCCCAAGCGCCGCCCGCGCTGCAGCAAGTACATGAAGAAGGGACCGCCGATGATTGCCGTTACAATGCCGATGGGGAGTTCAGCCGGGGCGACCAATGTGCGGGCGATGAGGTCGGCTCCGAGGAGCAGGCTAGCGCCCAAAAGGGCGGCACCGGGAAGCAGAAAGCGATGGTCCGGTCCCAAGGTGAGGCGCAACAGGTGGGGCACGACTAGACCAACAAAGCCGATGATGCCGGCCACGGCGACCGCTGCTCCCACGGACAAAGCGACTAGGAGGACGACCGAACGCTTGAGGCGCTCGACGTTGCAGCCGAGATGGCCGGCTTCGGCCTCGCCTAGCAGCAGGGCGTTGAGAGGGCGGGCGTAGCGTAGCACTGCTAAGGTCGCAAGGCCGGTGAACGGCGCAGCCGCGGCCACCGCCGGCCAGGTAGCCCCCCCGAGACTGCCCATGCTCCAGAACGTCAGGCTGCGGAGTTGGGCGTCGTCCGCCACAAAAGTGAATACCCCGGTGATGGCTCCGGCCACGGCGTTGATGGCGATACCGGCCAGCAGCATGGTGGATACGGAGACAGTTCCGTGGACTAGTGACAGGCGATAGACCAGCAAGGTCGTGGCGGCACCGCCGCCAAAAGCGGCGATGGACAGGGCAAAAGGCCCCAGCGCTTGGGTAGCAAAATCCAGCACAGTTGCTCCGAGAACAATGGTTGCTACTGCGGCGACTGCTGCGCCGCTGGAAACGCCGATGAGGCCGGGATCGGCTAGGGGATTGCGAAACAGGCCCTGCATGGCAGCGCCCGCAACGGCGAGGCCACCGCCGATCAATATCCCCAGCAGAATGCGTGGCAGGCGAATGCTCAAGACGATGGCCTCGTGGTGAGGCTCAAAAGCCCAAGGCAGGGTCAGGTCCAGCCCTTTGCCGAGTATGGCTAGCACCTGCCGAGGTCCTATGGGAACAGCACCCGTTCCTAGGCACACTACGCTCAGTAGTCCTAACAGGACTGTTAGGACCATCAGCCCTAGGGTGCCTTTTTCACCGACTGAAACCTTGGGCAACAAGCGGCGGCTGGCTTGGCGCAAGGAAGGGTCGGCTGCTTCAATCGAAGTCATTGCTTCCCATTTTACTTGGGATTTCGTACAAAGCTTCATTCAACGCCAGAACCGCCTGGCCCAAACGGGGGCCAAATCCCAACAAGAAGAGCCCGTCCATCGACAGAACACGGCCTTGTTGCCCCGCTGGCGTCAGGGCAAGTCCCGGTAATTGCCAAAGCCCTTGGGCACCACCGACGCTCTCTAGGCCACTGTCCATGAGCAGGATGAGATCGGGTGCTGCGGCTACGGCCGCTTCAGAGGTGAGTGGCTTGTACCCGCTATAGCCTTGGATGGCGTTGGTGCCGCCGGCTAGGTCGATCATGGTATCAGCCGCGGTGTCTTGGCCGGCGACCATCAGCGTGCCTTGGCCGCGGGCGTAGAGAAAGAGAATTTTGGCTTGGGCCGCTATTTGTGGAATGGAGGATTGTACCTGACTCAGCTCCTTTTTGAGAGCTTGGATCAACGCCGTGCCGCGCGCTTGAACTTCCAACGCGGCGGCGATGCGTTCGATCTTGGCGATGGCGTTCTCTACTGTAGGCTCGTGGGGCAGGACGAGCACCGTTACCCCGGCGCTCTCGAGCTGTTGAATGGCTTCGGGAGGTCCCGCTTCGGTGGTAGCGATGATTAGCGTCGGTCTCAGCGAGAGCACGCCCTCGGCCGAGAGGCGGCGGTGATAAGCGACCTTGGGCAACTGGTT
>VXZF01000366.1 GCA_009845645.1 Gemmatimonadota bacterium
GATCTGCAGCTAGCGCAGGATCAGATCGTCATGCGCGAAAAACTGGCTGCACTAGGCGAACTCACCGCGGGCGTGGCGCACGAAATCCAGAATCCCTTGAACTTCGTCAAGAACTTCGCGGAAGTCTCGGAGGAACTGTTGGAGGAATTGCAAGAGGTACTAGAGGAAGAAGGCATACAGATAAATGAAGAGCAACGCGAGCTACTCAACGAGATCAAGAGCGACTTGACCGACAACCTCGGGCGCATCCGCCACCACGGCGATCGCGCCAACCGCATTGTCCGCGACATGCTGCAGATGGGTCGCGGATCCGGCGAGGCGCGGGCCGCGGATATCAACGACCTGCTCGAAGAACACGCTCGCCTCGCTTTCCACAGCGCCCGAGCGACTAATGCGAATTTTCAACTCGACATCAAGGAGGATTTAGACGAGGAGGTGGGAGAGTTAGAGGTGGTCCCACAGGATTTGGCTCGCGTCTTTCTAAACATGGTGAGCAATGCCTGCTACGCCACCAACGAGAAGCGGCACGCTCCAGAGACGGCATCTGACTACGTTCCCACGCTCTGGATCAGCACCCAGCGAACGCCCGATCAAGTAGAAGTCCGCATCCGCGACAATGGGAATGGGATTCCACCGGATGTCGTCGATAAAATTTTTAACCCATTCTTTACAACTAAGCCGACCGATCAGGGAACCGGACTTGGGCTCGCGCTGTCCAACGACATCGTGCGCGAACACGGGGGTGCCATCAAGGTCCACTCCGAGCCTGGAGAATTTACCGAGATGATCATTGAGCTGCCTGCGGTGCGGCCGTCCGCCCTGCAATCAGCCGAGGCCAATCCAGACGCGACGCCGCCCGCCTCTTGAGTTTAATTAAGACAGTGCGGCAAGTGCCTCCTCTTCGGAGGCATGGATCGCAATGATCTTGTCAAAACCGCTGATTTCGAAAATTTCCCGTATCGGCTCCGAAAGCGAGCACAGCGCGAACTGGGCACTGCGCTGCTGGAGCGTTTTGGCAATCAGCAGAAACGTCCGCAGGCCCGCACTGCTGATGTAGTTGATGGCCGCCAAATCGACGAGCACCGCGTTGTTTTCATCGCCGATCGCCGCGCTTAAGGCTTCGTGGAAGTCGCGGGCATTGACCCCGTCGATGCGGCCTTCGGGCTTGGCGATTAATACGCCGTCCTTCTGTTCGGTATTCACTTGATCTCCTGCCTTTCTAAATGGTATGCACCATTTTTATCTGATTTAAGAATTGTTCCGAATTTGGTCAACGTCATCCTGATCGGGCATGAGCACAAACTCAGGATACGCTTCGATTCCGAGTTCCGCAGTATCTTGGCCGAGTTCTTCAACGATTTGCGACACCCGCACCCCCATTGTCTTGTCTAGAACAAACCACGCGAGCCACGAAGCCGCAAACGCGAACGCCCCCACCGCCAACACCCCGATGAGTTGAACGCCGAAGTTGCCACCGGCTGCAATGCAGACCGCCAAGGTCCCCCAAACGCCAGCGAACAAGTGGGCCGGAATCGCACCGACAACGTCGTCTAGCTTGACGACCTCCAAAAACTTCATCGCGCCGACGCACAACGCGCCGCCTATAGCACCAATTATGAGCGCCCAGTAGTGATCGACGATATCTGGTCCGGCCGTAATGGAAACGAGTCCGGCGAGCGCACCGTTGAGGACGCCGAGCAGATCGATACGTCCTAAAATCGGCCGCGATACGATGGGAGCAGCCACGACGCCGGCTGCTGCCGCAAGGTTGGTATTCACGAGCACACTGCTCATGGCGACGGCATCAAGCGCGCTCGACAGCGCGAGCTGAGAGCCGCCGTTGAAGCCGAACCACCCGAGCCACAAAATGAAGACGCCCAAGGTCACGGCGGGGATGTTGGAAGGTGCCGTGACCTTGACGCTGCCGTCGGCACGAAATTTTCCGTATCGCGCTCCGACGACGAGTGCGCCAGCGAGCGCAGCCCAACCTCCGGTCGAATGCACGATGGTAGAGCCGGCGAAATCTTGAAATCCCATTGCACTCAGCCAGCCACCGCCCCAAGTCCAAGCCCCGACAACGGGATAGATAATTACCGTCAACACGACCGTAAAAGCAAGAAACGCCCACAGCTTCACCCGCTCGGCCAGCGTACCCGATACAATAGAAGCAGTCGTCGCCACAAAGACCATCTGGAAAAACCAGTCCGACATAGTGGCATGGCCGGCCTTTGTCACGTCTGCCGCAGCAGCAGCCTGCCCGGACAACAGCTTGAGTTCATCAGCCGAAGGCCCGTATAAAAACTTGAGAGTACCGATCCAGCCTTCCTGCACATCGGTGTACATGAGGTTGTACCCAACCAAGTAATACGTGATCCCGGCAATCGAATAAAGCCCGATGTTCTTGAGGCAGATCATGGAGGCGTTCTTGGTGCGCACCGAGCCGGCTTCGAGCATGGTAAAGCCCGCGCACATCCACATTATGAGCACGCCCCAAACGAGAAACGAGAAGGTGTTGAGAATGAATTGCAATTCTTCGCCGCTCGCGGCATAGGCCCCGGTCGCCCCCATTAGGAGACCGCAGGCCACAATAAATCCGCCCACCCGCAATGCACTACCACTCGAGTTTCCAATCATATCGATCTCCCTCCTTTGATCGAGCAGATCTTGCTTCAGCAGTTTTATACTATAGCCAATCGCCAATCCTCTCGCAATCACCAAATCGCTTTCCAAGCCGCCAAACAACGGGGGTTGAATATCGCTGATTTCTGGAAAAAATAAAACGGCAAAATGCTCTCGGGATGTTAAAAACGTGTTGGATATCGTTGCGAGGGGCAGGTCCCTACACCCGCCCCTCGAATTCGCGTCCCCTGATCAGCATAAAGCGAAATTCGCCGCGCGGCTTTTCGCACTCGGTCATCAGGCGCTGCTTCTCGCTTCCAACGCCGAGGTACATGGTTTCCGAGCTGAGGTAGTGTAGGGCTAGGCCACGCCGCCGGTTAGGGGTGGGATTGGCACCCGTGCGGTGGAAGTTGAGGCCGTGGT
>VXZF01000310.1 GCA_009845645.1 Gemmatimonadota bacterium
ATTCTGCAGATTCACCTCCAAGTACCACGGCTTGTCGTTGGGTGCTCGATCTAGTTTTTTTATTGATTTGGTGTTAATCCATTTTTAGAAGTATTTTTTGTTTGGCAGCGTCGTCGGAAAAGTAGCTGTCCACACCACCTCTTGGTTGCGGCGCGCATAGTCGGCAATGTGCTCCTGTGCCAAGCCGCGCCCGTGCAGGAACGCCATGTACGAATCCTGCGGAACCATGTCGTTGCGGCGCATCAGGATGGTCGCTTGGTTCAGGCCAGCGTTGAAAATGGCGTCGGAAAACCCCCATTCTTCCAGCCCCTGTCGGCCATCAACTCCCCGATGAAACTGAGGAGGATCTCCAGATTGATTGTTGCCCGTGTGGTGTTTGCCGGCCGCCATGACGTGGTATCCAGCTTCGTCGCGCAGATGCTGGTGGTATTTGGGCAGATTGTCAGGGGGATAGGTGTCGTTGCCCCATACTTGGGTGCGATCGTACTCCTGCCCGGCCACCAAGCAGGAGCGCGAAGGAGCGCAAACAGGCGACGGACAGATCGCGTTGGCGAGCCAGATCCCGCGATCGGCGAGTTGCCGCAGATGCGGAGTGCGCACCGGAATATCCGGGTTCATCTCGACCCATTCCGGTCGCTGCTGATCGGTGAGGACGAACAGTATGTTGGGGCGTTTATTCGGCATGGCAGTCAGACGGCCTCCTGTTCGTCAAGCAAGGCAGCGATATTAGGCCGACCCGGGTTGTAAGGAGGCTCCATGATCGCCTGCTGCAGCGGTGTGAGTTCGTCGTAGAACGGGCAGTATTCTTCGAGGCGATTCATCCCCTTGGCGTTGACGAAGGAGCCAGCAGCGTAGCGGTAGAGAAGAGTGCGGCGCTCGTGCTTGCCTTTCCAAGGCAAAGTACCATGAGTGAGTCCCTCGGTGAAGATGAGGGCGTCCCCGGCTTTCATGGCAACGTGGTGATAGCAGCCAAGATCGTACTCCATAGTCAGGACATCTGTCGGAGTATCGAAGTTCGCCTTGTGGCTACCGGGAATGCAGACGAAGCCGCCGTCTCCAAAATTGACATCGGCGAGTTGATAACAAACGCCGACGAGATTGTTCCACATGCGGCCGTTGACGTAGCGATAGGTGTGCTTGTGTACGAGAGTGCCGCCCCCATGCAGCGCGCAGCCTTCCGCACCTTCGGTCATGCTGATACCGTTGGCATTGCCAAAGCGGAACTCGTCGCCGATCAGGTCGAACATGTAGCGCAGCGCCGGTGGGTGCGAAAGCAGATCGCGAAACGGCCGACACCAAGGTTGTGGCCAATTGAGAATTCCCATGATGTCCCCGCGGCCGTGGTCCCCTTTCAGCAGTGGGGAATTTGCCGACAGCAACTGCTCACCAGCGCGCAGCCGCACCCTGTTCTGGTTGTGATCGATCGCTTCGTTCAAAGCGGCGACTAGATCCGGGCTCAGTATTTTCTGCACGACTAGATAGCCGTTCACATCGAAAAAGTATTTCTCGTGTTCATTCATAAAGGCTTCCCCGCGTTATTCGATTTTCAGACGAACGAGCCGCCGATGGGCTGGTTGCCAACCATTCCGGTGAAATAGTCGATGATCAGCCACATCCCCGAGACGAAGATCTGTCCCATAATCAGGCCGAGGAAAAACGGTCTGGTGCTGTTGTACAGCGTCGGACCTCCGTATTTGAGCACCACCGACTTGATGGCCCACGCAATGAATACACTAAACCAGACATAGTTCATGATAAAGAACGTACTGGTGGCGAAACCGAGCGGATGCACGGGCCACCACACGAACCGCGCCCTGATATAGGCCAGCAGGCCCATCACCAACGCTCCTAAGCCGGTGAACAACCAGCCCCCTATATGAGCGGAGGTGGGATTGGACAGGATGACGGCCATGTAGTTGGCCGCATTGCGGGGTACGCCGATGAACCAGAATCCATGGAGATTGACGCCCCCATAGGTGTAGGACAGCGTCATGACGCTCCAGATGGAACTGACTAAGGCGATCACCACGGCCAGAGCCACGCCCCAGATCAGCATCCTCCTATCCCCTTTGAGCAGTTCGGCGATTTTCAAGGCATTGGCAAAACAGGGCATAAAAAAGATGCGGATATTGGCCGCCCATACATAAGTAAAGCCCAAAGCCACGATGCCCGAGGCACCCAGCACACTGGTACCCAAGCCCGACACGACGAAATCCGCCGGAGTCAGCGGCGTGCGGATGACTGCCACTCCCCCTTCCACCACGGCCCGAGTCAAGGCCATGAAGACGACAAAGACCGCAAAAAGAAAAACCGGGACCACCCACAGGGGAAGGCCCGACTTCCACAGCCAAGCGCTGATGACCAGTAGGCCGACGAGCAGGCCCCAGACCGCGGTTCGGTAAGACAAAATTTCGTCCCTGTCGTCTACCTCCTCATCCCCTTTGAACGCCTTACTGAATACATCCTTGAGGTGGCTTCTGCCCATCCACAGGCCGGACAGTACCAGCACAATCATGGCACCCATAGCTTGGTGCGCTAAGTAGGGGCCGCTGGAATTGGCAAAACGGCTCAGCTTTTCGGCGCTCTGGACGCCCAGAATGTTGAAGACGCCCCGCTCGATATTGGATACCAGAAAAAACAACCAGAGTCCCAAGGCCACATCTCGGCTGAGCAGATAGGCAAAGCCGACCAAGCCCAGATTGAACATGACGATGAGCACGGTCGTATTCCTGAAGATGGTAAACTGGCTCGTCAGGATGCCTTGGTCGCCGAACTGACTCATGCCCGGGATGAAGGGAAAATAGTTATACAGGGCGCTGTAAGACCCCAACAGGAAGGGGATGGAAAAGCCTATCCACATGACCGGACTTTTGAAGAAAGGCTTGACCCAAGAACGTTTTTCGTTATTGCTACCTGCCCCTCGCTCTTCATCCCGCATCATCTCAAGCGGAACTTGCACCAGTGGATAGAGCAGCTTTTCGTGTTCAATCCACTGCCGCCGCACAATGACCATCAGGCATATAGATACCCAGTAGCTGGC
>VXZF01000184.1:0-2700 GCA_009845645.1 Gemmatimonadota bacterium
AACAGGCCGTATTCTTGGGCGAACTGCCCCTGATGACTAGCGAGGGGACGTTTATCATCAACGGAGCTGAACGCACAGTCGTCAGCCAGCTCCACCGCTCGCCTGGAGTGTTCTTCGACGAGACCTTGCACCCCAATGGCAAGCGGCTGTTCTCGGCGCGGATTCTGCCCTATAAGGGGATGTGGCTAGAGTTCAGCATGGACATCAACGACATCATGTACGTGCATATCGATCGGAAGCGCAAGCTGCCGGTGACTTCGCTCTTGAAGGCGCTCGGCTTCTCCAAGAATGGCGAAATACTTAGTCTGTTCCGCGAGGAGGTCGAGGAAGCTGTAGACGAAGAATTGATCGACCGCTACAACGGCGGCGAGGATATCGTCGATAAAGACAGTGGTGAAATTTTATTAGATGCCTACGAGCAGATAAGCGGCGAAAACTTAAAGAAGCTACAGGCAGCCAACATCGAGAAGTTAAAGATTATGGCCTCCCCACCGGACAAGGATCCCGGGGTCATAGAGAACACGCTCGCTAAGGACCCGAGTAAAGACGAGGAAGATGCCCTCACGCGCATCTACAACCTCCTGCGTCCTGGCGATCCACCCAATATCGCGACTGTGCGCGAATTGCTGGATCGGCTCTTTTTCAATGCCAAGCGCTACAACCTAGGGGATGTGGGCCGCTATCGCATCAATCGCCGTTTGGACGTGGGTATTCCTTTCGAGAGTACGGTGCTGCATCTCGAGGATTTCATGGCGATAATCCACTACCTGTTGGGTTTGAGAGTGGGGCAGGGCAATACCGACGATATCGATCATCTGGGCAATCGCCGCGTGCGCTTGGTCGGCGAGTTACTAGCCCAACAATTCAGCATTGGCCTGACGCGCATGGCGAGGACGATTCGCGAGCGCATGAACCTACGCGACGAAGATCAGATCACACCGCACGATTTAGTCAATGCGCGAACGGTTTCCACCGTGATCCAAGCGTTTTTCGGTTCAAGCCAACTCTCGCAGTTTATACAGCAGACCAACCCGCTCGACGAGCTGACTCACAAGCGCCGCCTTAGCGCCCTCGGTCCGGGGGGGCTAAGCCGCGACCGCGCTGGTTTTGAAGTGCGGGACGTGCACTATACGCACTACGGTCGGATATGTCCCATCGAGACGCCGGAAGGCCCCAATATCGGCCTGATCTCCTCGTTGAGTACGTATGCACGGGTCAATTCCTTCGGCTTTCTGGAGACGCCGTACCGCAAGGTGATAAACGGTAAGGTGACAAATGAGATCGAGTTTCTGACGGCGGCCGAAGAAGACAAATACATCATCGCCCAAGCCAACGCCCCAATCGACGACGCAGGCAAATTTCTCAACCCATTGGTCAAAGCTCGCAAGCGGGATGATTATCCGATGGTAACTCCTAACGAGGTTGACTACATGGACGTATCGCCCAATCAACTCGTCAGCGGGGCGGCGGCCTTAATCCCCTTCCTCGAACACGACGACGCCAACCGAGCGCTTATGGGCTCCAACATGCAGCGCCAGGCTGTGCCGTTGCTCTTTACCGAAGCACCGTATGTCGGCACTGGCATGGAAAACAAGGTCGCGCGCGATTCGGGGGCGATCGTCGCAGCCCGCAATCCCGGCGTGGTCGTCAGCGTCGATGCCGAGCGCATTATTGTGCGCCGCGACAAGAAGCACAGCACGCGGTTGACTCCGTTGGACACAGCAGACGCCGACGAGTACAAGTTGACCAAATTCGCTCGTTCCAACCAAGATTGCTGCATCAACCAGCGGCCCTTGGTCCAAGTCGGCGACAAGGTGAAGACCGGTCAGCCTTTGGCCGATGGTGCCGCTACGGACCGAGGGGATTTAGCCCTAGGCGTGAACGTCCTAGTTGCCTTTATGCCTTGGAACGGCTACAACTTTGAAGATGCTATCGTCGTCAGCGAGCGCCTCCTCAAAAAGGACATCTTCACTTCCGTCCACATTGAGGAATTTGAGCTGCAAGTGCGCGACACCAAACGCGGTCAAGAGGAGATCACCCGCGAGATTCCCAACGTCAGCGAAGGTGCGGTGCGCAATCTCGACGACGAAGGTATTATCCGCATTGGGGCCGAGGTGGGCCCTGGCGATATCCTAGTCGGCAAAGTGACGCCCAAGGGGGAGAGCGAACTGTCGCCCGAAGAGCGTCTCTTGCGAGCAATTTTCGGCGAGAAGGCTGGGGATGTCCGCGATGCGTCGCTGAAAGCGCCTCCCGGCATGGAAGGCGTGGTCATCGACCGCAAGGTTTTTTCGCGCCGCGAGCGGAGCAGTTCGCCCCGGCGTCGGGAGAGCATCGCCGCTTGTGAGAAAGAGGCAGCCGAGCGCAAGGAGCACCTGATAGCCGAACGCAACGCTAGGTTGCTGGAGATGGCGGGCACCGTCAAGTTGGGTACTCTGTACCAAGACGGCGAGCTAGCGGTTCGCAAGGGTACTCAATTGAGCGAGCGGTTGCTCGAGCGGGTGGATTTCTCCACAGTGCAGCCCGAAGGAGACTGGACCGCAGATCCCAAGGTCAGCGCAGAGGTCGCCGAACTTTTGCGCTATTCCGATGAGCAGCTAAAGCTGATCGACGAGCAGACAGAACGCCAGATAGAGCGCCTCACGCGCGGCGATGAATTGCCGCCGGGCATCGCGCAGCTAGTCAAGGTCTATGTGGCCAAGA
>VXZF01000184.1:2710-3033 GCA_009845645.1 Gemmatimonadota bacterium
CGCCACGGCAACAAGGGCGTAGTCGCTTACATCGCGCCGGAGGAGGATATGCCCTTCCTCGAAGACGGTACGCCCGTAGATATCGCCCTCAATCCCTTGGGTGTGCCCTCGCGCATGAACTTGGGCCAGATTTTTGAAACTCATCTGGGTATGGCTGCCCACGCCTTAGACATGCATGTGGCGACCCCGGTTTTTGACGGGGCATCCCTCGATGAGGTAAGGGAGATGCTCGACGAGGCCGGGATGCCCCACGACGGGAAACAAGTGCTCTACGATGGGCGAACCGGCAACAAGCTAGACAAGCGGGTGACCGTGGGCTATAT
>VXZF01000699.1 GCA_009845645.1 Gemmatimonadota bacterium
CTCAAGCAGTTGCATCGGGCGGCCATACAGGTGCCCAGCCTCGAAGCCTTTAGGAACCTGTTAGATTCCGACGAGTAGAACACTGCGTAACATCAGTAACTAATGGAACCCAACCATGAAGACGCCACAGCCTGACCCGATCATCGCCGAAGTCCGGGCCATACGCGCCCAACACGCGGCCCGGTTTGGTTACGACGTCAAAGCAATTTTCAGAGACATTCAGGCTAGGCAAGAGGCTTCCGGTCGCCAGTACGTTAGCTATCCCGCTCGCCGCACATCCTCTGACGGGCAAATTCAGTCTCGGCGGACATAGACCGTTTATCGCGCCTCCGCGCGCAGCACCTCCATCTCCAATTCCATATCCGAATCCAGCGGAAAAAAGGGCCGCGCCCGCCGGACAAAAGGCAGGTGCCGTACCGTCGCTGGCGTCGGTCCCGGCGTGTCGAGCACAAAAACGGCCTGAGCTATGGCTCCGTAGGCGAGGCGGTAGTTCATGGGATTCTTGGCGACAATAAAACGCGCCTGCGCCGCGTCCATCCCGAGAGCCGCAAACTGCTCGTTGTCCCACTCATAGGTAGGATGCGACGCCAACAGCACCTGAATCTGTCCCAGCGCGAGCACTGCCGCTGGTCCCATCTGCCCTTCGATCCCCTCCCAAATGCCGCCCCGATAGCGGAAGCGGCCATCGCTCAACCGCAACACCTGGCCACGCACGACAATCGGCTGTCCCCAACGCGGATCGTGCCCATGCCCTAGTTCCAACTCCACCTCGGCCCCGACGCCAGCTTGGTGGCAGGCCGCAGCCGCGCGGGTATCGACCAAGGGCACCAGCGCCGGTCCGTCCAATTCGACCTGCAACAGCGCCGCCAGTGCCACCACGCTATCACCAGCCGCTCCCCCACCGCAGCAGTCCGCAGCCTCCACCAGCACCACCGGACCACCCTCGACGGCCAAACCAGCGCGCACGGCGTCCTCGGGCGCGTACAGCTCCGGCTCCAAGGCAAAGCGCCGCTCCCAGTACGCCGTGGCCAACTCGCGGGCGAGGGCTTCGGCCTTGGCAAAATCGCCGTCGGCAATCACCAGCCCGCCGCTGCCCATGCCGGCAAAATCGAGATAGGGATGCACTAAGATCGCACTCGTCGAGAGGATGCCGTCGCGCTGCTCACCGGCCTTGGCCAAGGCCATCACTTGCGCGAAGGGGTCGTCGTCCTCGGTCGAGCCGTGAATGGCCCCGGTGAGCACCGGCACCTTGGCCATGGCCATCGCGGGTTTGCACGCGCCAGCAAGCGCGTCGCACAGCAGGCGCGCCCCGCGCTCGCCCGTGGAAAAGGCATCGCGATGCGGATAGGTCTCCCACGCTACCAAGCCGTCGGCAGCGCGCATCATCTGCGCGGAAATATGGGCGTGCAAATCGAGCGTGGCGACGATAGGCACAGCGTCCCCGACGACATTCCGTACGGCAGCCAGCAAATCCCCTTCTAAATCGACGCCACCCTCCACCGCTGCCGCCCCGTGCAGCGGCATGAGGACGCCATCTACCGGGAGCGCTTCGTTGAGACGCGTCAAAAGCTCTTCCTTGAGCGGGTCGTAACAATCCCGCGTCAGCGGCCCGCCGGGACAGGTGCTGGCAAACAATAGCGGCGCAACTTCCACGTCGCGCGCCGCCAACACGCTGAGCATACCGCCGACCACCCCGTCTTCGGCGGCAAGCACCTCACGCCCGCGCCGCAGCTCATAGCGCTCAAACCACGATAGATCAATCGGCTCGCCGCCGAATTGATTGCACTCGGTAAAGATCGCGCCCAAGGCCACGCGCTGTTTGTCGGTCATTGTGATTAGTCGGTTGGTGGCATGGAGTTGTGAAGTCGCTTCTAATATAGCCAGACTAGAAGTGACCGGCGAATTGGCTTGCGTACGTCTCTCGTAGGGGATACAATCGATGGATAATGGATATTGTTTGGGAGTACCTCACCGACCTCCAAAGCCGCCATTCGGCTTACGCTATCGCCGCGTTTCTCGTCCTCGTCTGGTGGGTGGGCCGCAGTTTCGTCCGCCTCTACCGGCAGGCGACCAGTGGGGCCGGCCGCTTAGAACGCCCCAAAGAAGAGGAGCGCCCGCGTCGGCGCTTGCCGCTCGATTAAACATGCAGCCAGACGACTTCGCCGCCTATCACGACGAGGATCTCGTCCGCGCCCTCACCCTAGAACGCGCCAACTATCAGGCCCCCTACCTAGCCAGCGTCGCCGCCGAACTGGCACGCCGCAACGTCGATCCCCAAGCCTTCATCGACCAAGTCGAAGTCCGCTACCACGCAGCCGCCTCCGCAACCTGCACCATCGCCCAGGCCCTCGCAAAAGCCAGCGAAGAGTTGCCACTGTGGCATCTGTTGGCGTTTACCCGCTACTTCGGCGATACCCTCGTCGTCCAGCGCGAGCTGCGCTCCTATCTGGTGAACGTTTACCGGGGCGAGGAGTATGCCTTCTCCTTCTTCGTCGCCGAGGGCCAGTCCCTACAAGACCTGCTGCGCCGTTTCCTGACCCTAGCGGATTGGGACCACCTCGCGGGCACAACCTATCAGCTCGATAGCTGGCACCCCCTCCTCCGTACCCGCTCACCCCGCTACATGCAAAAAATCGCCACGGCCCTAGCCGACGAGGGCCTGCCCTTCACCGTCCAGACCCCGGTCTTAAGCCACGACCCGCGCGGCCAGCTAACCCTGCTGGTCCCCGACAACGACCCGGCGGCCAGCGCAGTCCTGCACAAGGTGGAAGACCACCTCAGTTCCCTCCGCGACCAAGCCACTGCCGCCTTTGCGGCAAACGACCGCGACCGCGAGCTAGCCATCTACGCCGAGCTTGCCACCTGCGGGCTGAACAATCCGGCCATCTACTACAATCTAGGCAGCGCCCTCGCCGAAGCCGGGCGCTATGCCGAAGCCGCTACCGCCTTTGTCGAAGCCGCATCCTTGAGCCTTACTGCGCTCGACGTCCAGGTTCCGTTCCAGTCCCGCCGGGGCCCTGGAGGGCTGGGGG
>VXZF01000298.1 GCA_009845645.1 Gemmatimonadota bacterium
AGGCTGGAAGCCATCGTCGCCCACGTGGCCCATGGGCGGATCGTCGTAGTACGACTCGTGCTCGATGAGCTGCCAACCCTGGTGGCTGGCCGGCATCACGGCCAAGGCACTGGCTTCTACCCCGACCTCCGTTAAGGGAATCCAGCAGTTGCACCCCAACTCTGGAGCTATTTTCCAGTAGAACGAATCTTGGTGGAAATAGCTACAGCCCCCCTGCTCTTCGACGATCGCGGCGTGCTTGACCCCTATCTGATCGGTAAAGCGTTCCACTGGCCCTTCCAGCAGGGCCGCCATAACTTCGGCCAAGCGCGAATGGTCAGCGATCCGCGCGAACACCTCCTCTTGGCTGGCCGGCTGCTGAATGCCGCCCGGCAGCGGGCTGCCCCCAGCGGCTTTATAACGACTTGGATCGAGCATCTGGAAATGCCTCTCCGACCAGTCGGGTAAGTCTCCGGCTATTTCCATGGTGCGCTGGCGAGCGGCCTCGATCAGATCGTCCGGGATCAATTCTTTGACTAGGCAATAGCCTTCCTCGCGGTATTGCCGCAGGTGGCCCTCTGTCACTAACGCCATAATTTCTCCTCCCGCGAGTTATGCGTTTGACCCTACCCTGCCTCGACATCGGAGCGGTACGGCACGCGCCCATGCAGCAACGCATCGCACGCCGCTCCCACTGCCGGATTGCCGCCGGTCAAACGCCCCATAGCCCGGGCTTGAGCCACGGTCAAGCCGCCAGCAAACAATTGCGTAAAAGTGTTAATATCGCAGCACAGCGCGTCTTTGTCTGCCCTTGCCGCGACCTGCACTTGTCCCCCTTCAGCCTGCACCGTCACGGCCAGCGGCTTGTCGGCATTCACCACCCAATCGGCCACCTCAAACGCGACCTTCGCCCGCAAACTTTCAGGCGGCTTGAGATGCGCCAGAGCTTGCCCCACGTCTAGCACTCGCAGCGCCAAATCGTGCTCGACGGAAGCATCAAAACGCTCAGGAAAAGCGTGGAGCAGTAAGCTGTCGGGCGGCAGTTCGAGTCTCAGAGCGGCTACCCCGTCCATATCGGCCAAGGACCGCACGAATTTCAATTGAGCGGCAAAAGAAGCCCCGTGCAACTCCCGCACGGTAATGCGTTTGCCTTGGCCGCGCCCCATATTTCCTATTCCCATTACAGCGGAACAGTCTATGCCCTCACCATCCCCCTCCAGCACCCAAAGCTCGCGCCTTATATCCTCCTTTTGCCAAAACGCTTCCGAGCGCACCGACTGCCCATTGCGCAATTGCGCCCCCTCGGTGTGCAACCGATGCACGGCGGTCGCATCGTCCTCAGTCGCTCGCCGTACCGCCCCAGTCTCCTCCGTGGCTTGACGGACCAGATCCGGCCATATTTTCAGTTCCAACCTCGGTGCCGGACAAGCCCAACCGAATTTGCCGTACCACCTGAAGGAAAAAGGCCACAGTGGGCTGACACAGCAACCGCGTTCCCGCAGTATGTGAATGGCCTGTACCATGAGTCCACCGGCGTGACCGCGCCGCTTATGCTTGGGATCGGTAGCCACCCCGCCAATGGCCCCAGCCGGAATCTGTGCCGCGCCCCACCACAGCGATTCGGGCTGATATCCCAAGGCGCACACCATAGTCCCCTCCCCATCAAAGCCAGCAAGCGCCGTTTCATCCTCCCCGTACCAATCTTCGGCGTGTTCCATAAAGGCGCGCCCGGCCACTAGGCGAGCATGCGGTAAATCCTCCGTCCCTATCTGGCGAACATCTAAGTCTTTATTGTAATGAGGTTGCTGCATTGCCGTTCTCCTCTTTATGGCATTGTCCACCCTGCACAAGTATCACTATTATACTCGCGACCTTCTCAAATAATAAGACACATGCCCCGCACAATGAGAAGCGATTAACTTGGAGTAATAACATGAAAATTATCAATCGCGGCATCATCAACCGCGGTGAGCCCAATACGCCGCGCGCCTTTTCGACTTTTCCCGCGCTCACCCCGCTGGCCGACGGCTCGCTATTGGCCACCTACCGCGTCGGCAGCAGCAAGGATTCAGCGGACGGCACGATCGAACTGAAGCGCTCGGACGACGACGGGCAATCTTGGAGCGACCCCGCATCCCCTTTTGCCACGACCTTAAACGGGCTAAACGGCTCGATCAGGGTCGGCTACATCACCGACCTAGGTAACGGCCACTTGTTGCTCGCTGCCATGTGGGTAGACCGCCAGACCTATCCGGGCCAACCCCTCTTTAACGAAGAGACCGAAGGCTGCCTGCCGATGGAGATCGTCCTAGCCGATTCCCACGACCTAGGACACACCTGGTCCGACTGGCGCGTCGTGTCCGTCCCCCCAGACGTCGGCCCGCCCAGCCTGACCAACCCCGTACTCATCCTGCCCAGCGGCCGGCTGGCTTTGAGCATCGAGACTAATAAAACCTATTTGGACCGGGGCCAGTGGCTGCAACGAGTGGTGTACTTGTACTCGGAAGATCAGGGCCAGACCTGGAGCGATCCCGTCACGACCTGCCAGGACCCCACCGGCCGCATCTTCAACTGGGACCAGCGCGCTGGCGTCTCCCCCGACGGCCGCGTAGTTACCTTCACCTGGACCTACGACCGACAGACAACCCAGTACCTCAATATCCAGCGACACATCAGCTCAGACGAAGGTGCCACTTGGTCTGCTCCCGATGACCTCGGTTTCCCCGACCAAGCCGCGCATCCAGCCATTTTGCCCGACGGCCGCGTGGTCTTGGCCTGGGTCGATCGCTTCCAGTCGCACTCGATCCGCGCCCGCCTAGCCTCGGCGGCAGACGCCCCCTTCGACGCTGCCACCGAAGTGGAGCTGTACTGCCAGACAGCCAAATCCTCGCAATCCGCTGCCGGCCAAGGAGACACCAGCGACCTGTTAGCTGAAATGGGCCTGTGGAGTTTTGGCCTACCCTTTTCAGCAGCCCTGCCCGACGGCGACGTCATGGTCGTCTATTACGCCGGCGACGACGCCTGCATGGAAGTGCGCTGGGCTCGTTTA
>VXZF01000248.1 GCA_009845645.1 Gemmatimonadota bacterium
CGCAAGACAGCGCAGCGCTTGGCGCTCTATGTGGTCAAGAGGCCGCGCGAGGAAGCCGAGTTGCTCGCCAAAGCGCTCATTGCCGCCAAAGACCAAATCGAACACTGCGCCACCTGCTACAATTTTACCCAAAAGGGCGAGCCCCTATGCGAAGTCTGCCGAGATACTCGGCGCGACCAGCAGTTCCTCTGCGTGGTGGCCGAAGCCAGCGACGTGTTGGCTTTTGAGATGAGTCAGTTTTACTCTGGAGCGTATCACGTGCTCGGCGGAGTGCTCTCCCCGCAAGACGGAGTGCTGCCCGAGGATTTGCACATCGACACCTTGGTCGAGCGCGTGCGCCAGCAGGGCGTCCAGGAGGTAATGCTCGCGCTCAATGCCAATGCCGAGGGCGATGCCACCGCTCACTTCATCGCCCAGCAACTCATGCCGCTGACCAAGGTGTCGAGGCTGGCGCGCGGCCTGCCGGTGGGCGCGGATTTGGACTTGGCCGACAGCGTCACTCTTTCGCTGGCCTTTGCTGGTCGATCTTCGCTGTGAGGTAGTCATGAATCGGCGCGATATTTTTAATTTGCCCAATGGACTGACCGCGCTCAGGATCGGTTTGACGCCGCTGTTCTTGCTACTGCTCTTTACCGATACTTGGTATCTGAAAAGCCTTGCCTTCGTCGTCTTCAGCGCAGCCTCGCTGACCGATTTCTACGATGGCAAACTAGCGCGCGCTGGCAATCAGGTAACGCCGCTGGGCCGCTTCTTGGACCCGTTGGCCGACAAGATATTGGTAACTTCGGCACTCATTGCCCTAGCGTTGAACAGAATGGTCAATTTTTGGCTGGTCTTGCCCATCGTCGGGCGCGACATCCTGATCACGGGCATGCGCCTCTACGGGATATACCGAGGCCGCCCGATGGTCACCTCGCGCTTGGCCAAGTGGAAGACTGCGGTCCAGCTTTTCACGGTTATCTTCATACTTTTCGTCATTGGTCTTGAGGAGGCGATGGGGAGCTTTGCCCAAGGACATCTTTTCTTTCTCTACGACCAGCTAATCAATCTTTTGGCCAATTCGCTGATGTCGGGGGTGCTGTTGCTGACGCTGCTGTCGGGTTTTCACTACCTGTTCCGCGCGACCTCTTCCTACAAGGAATCCTGAGCGCGGCGTAGAGGAACGCGTTTCTTCTGAACCGACTGATCGCCACGCTCTTTTTCGTCGGCTATGCCCCATGGGCACCCGGTACGGCTGGTACCGCGTTCGTCGCTCTGTTGTACTGGCTGTTTGTTCCAGCTTTGGGAGTGCTGGAATGGATCGGAGTGCTTTTAGCTGCTTCGGTCATTGGGGTGTACAGCGCGAGTCGGGCGGCCCCGGAATGGGGTAAGGACCCGAGGCAGGTCGTCATTGACGAGGGGGTGGGCTTTCTCTTTGCAGTGGCGTTTTTGCCTCCAAGCGCTGGGACGATTATCGCGGGTTTCTTCGTCTTCCGCGCCTTCGATATTGTCAAGCCGCCCCCAGCGCGGCAGCTAGAAGTCATGCCCGGGGGGTGGGGCATTGTGGCCGACGACGTGGTCGCTGGCCTGTACAGCAACGTGGTCATTCGCTCGTCTTCCTATTTGGTCGAGTGGATGGGCTAGAACCGATACCACACTTTAATTGGGGAGATTTTCATGGTGAAAGCGAACGGACACAGTGCCGACGGCAACAAGGCCAGAGCCTTGGAACTGGCAATGTCGCAGATTGAAAAGCAGTACGGCAAGGGATCGATTATGCGCCTCGGCGACGAGGGTGGGGTACAAGAGGTGGAGGCGATTTCTACTGGATCGCTGGCTGTAGATGCAGCGCTGGGCATTGGCGGCTTGCCCAAGGGGCGGATCGTCGAAATATCTGGCCCAGAAGGGGCGGGCAAGACCATGCTCTCGCTGCACGCCATCCGCGAGTCGCAAAGGCGCGGCGGCACCGCGGCCTTTATCGACGCTGAACACGCTCTCGATGTCAGCTTCGCGCGGCGCATCGGCGTCGATGTGGAAAACCTAATCATATCGCAGCCGGACTCGGGCGAGCAGGCTCTCGAAATCGTCTATACCTTGGTGCGCAGCGGTGCCTTCGATATTATCGTGGTCGATTCGGTGGCTGCGCTGGTGCCGCAGGCCGAATTGGAAGGCGATATGGGCGATTCGCACATGGGGTTGCACGCGCGATTGATGTCTCAAGCCCTCCGCAAGCTGGCCGGCTCCATCAATCGCTCGAAAACGTGTCTGATTTTTCTTAATCAACTGCGAATGAAGATCGGCGTGATGTTCGGCAACCCGGAGACTACCACCGGCGGGCGTGCCCTGCCCTTCTATTCTTCGGTGCGCATCGACATCCGCCGCATCGCCCGCGTCAAAGACGGCGATCTCGATATCGGCAATCGCACTCGGGTCAAAGTCGTCAAGAACAAAGTAGCACCCCCCTTTCGCGAAGCCGAATTCGACCTGATCTTTCACGGCGACTCAATCGGCATATCTTGGGAGGGGGACTTAGTCGATATCGGCGTTGACAAGGGGCTTGTTGAAAAGAGTGGGGCGTGGTTTTCCTACAACGGCGAGCGCTTGGGACAGGGCCGAGACAACGCCAAGGAATTTTTACGCGATCATCCAGAAATCGCCGCGGAGATCGAACACAAGTTGCGCGGCGAGTTGGGGCTTGAGGCGGTGGTAGAGCAAGACGAGGCCAGCCAAGCAGGAGAATAAGTGGAGGACCAACTGCAAAAGGCCAAGGACGCCGCCTATCGCTATCTCAGCTATCGGGCGCGGTCCGTAGCGGAGGTGCGTGACAAGCTAAAGGAGAAGGAATTTGCCGCCGAGATCGTCGCCGAGGTCATCGCCGACTTGCAGCGCCAGCAGCTCCTCGACGACCGCGAGTTTGCTCGGCGCTGGGTCGAGGCGCGGTTGCCGCGGGCTTATGGCGCGCGCAAACTAGCCCAAGACCTCAGGCATAAAGGCGTGGCCACAGGTGTAATTGACGAGGTCATCGCCGAGTATGCCGGAGTG
>VXZF01000312.1 GCA_009845645.1 Gemmatimonadota bacterium
GTCAAATTCCGCAAGGATATCAACGCGGTGCAGGACGCCCACCTGTTCGCGCACGGGACCAAAGGGCGCGGCGACTCGGTTTTTGGTGGCATTTGGGAAGTGGGGTCCAGCCCAGAGACGGCCACGCTGGCCATCGACGGCGATCCCGAGACCTTCTGGCAGCCCGATCCCGGTGCGGCACCCGAAGACTGGTTTATCACTATCGATCTAGGTCGCGCCGTGCTCGCGCGCGAAATCCGCCTGATCTTTCCCGACCGAGAAGGGGCCCGTCCCTTCAAGCAGTTTACCGTGCTGGTCAATACCGGCGTGCGCATCGTTGCCACTCAGGATGTCTTTCTTTTTCGCTCAGTCTATCGCACCACCCGACCTAATGAGGCGACTTCCATCGCCATACCCCTCGGATTTTCCGGTAACGATAGCACCTTGGTGATTGACGCCGGTCTGCGGGTAGAGCCGGATCGCCGCGACCACTACCAGCTCATCCAGTACGTCAGTATCATGGCCGAGGAACAGAGCGCGGATGGGGCCCTCGCCGAGATTGAGGTCATCGCCATCGGTGACAATATCGCCATCGGCACCGACCGGCGCGGCTCCTTCACCGACGGAGCCCGCGCCACTGCCACTGCCAACCTGTTCGACGCTAATCTCAACACCAACAACTCCATTTCCTCAGGCGTTGGCGAACTGGGTTGGAAGGACAACGGCGTGTGGTTTGGAGTCGATTTGGGCGCGGTGTTTTTCGTCGACGAGATGTTCATCTATTCGATGCGCCAGCAGGAGGGGACCCTAGGCTTTGGAGTCGGTGGCACCGGTCCCGGCCACACCATCCTCTTTTCGGACGGCACCCGCGCCTTGGGCAGCGGTCTGCCGGTGGCGGAGCCCTTCGACTACGCCGAACTGCTCACCCACCTCAACCCCGGTGCCGATCGGCTGTTCTATATCCGCTATCTCTTCAGACCGCGCAAAATGCGCTATTTGTTCTGGCACGGCGTCACTGATAGCGGCTGGGGCCAGGCCAAGTGGGGGGAGTTGATGGTCTTCTCACCCGGCTATCCCGCCCAGGTCGTGCTGCGATCCGACTTTATCGATCTGGGTGCCGTAGATGGCCGCCCCAAGGTCATCAACGCACTCTCTTGGGACGCCGAACTGCCCGCCGGTGCCCGCATTCAATTGCGCTCGCGCTCGGGCAACGCGCTCAGCGAGCAATACACCTTCTACGACAAGAAGGGGGACGAGGTCACCGAGGAGAAATACAATAGTCTTCCCAAGGTTCTCAAAGGCCCTATCGACACCGTCTTGGTGGTGGGCGAGGACTGGAGCGCGTGGAGCAGCGAGTACCAGTCCTCGGGTGATCCCTTCAAGTCGGAGAGTCCGCGTCGCTTTGTGCAATTGGAACTGATCTTCGCCACCGACGACCCCGAGTTCGCGCCGACGGTCCACTCGCTAGCGATCGAGTTTGAGGAGGCTTTGGTGCAGGAGGCCTTGGGACGCATCGAGCCGCGCGAGGCGCACCCCAACGAGGCCACCCGCTTCACCTACGCCTTGGCGACGCGCGCGCTGCCCACAGACAGCGGCTTCGACCTCTTGCGCTTTACCCTGCCCGGGCCGGTCGACCTCGAGGCTGGCGTGGAGGTGAGCGCGGGGGCAACCCCCATCGATCCCGTGGCGGTGGAAGCGCGGGGCGACTCGCTCTTCATCGCCCTGCCAGAGGTGATCGCCGCCGACTCGCTCGAAGTCAGCTTTACTGTCCGTCTCCTGCAAAACGCCGCCCTTTTCGCCCTCGACCTCGGCACCAATGAGCGACCAGGTCTGTGGCAATCGGTGGAGGCCATGTCCCGTCGCGCCAATATCGTGCTCTTGCCCGAACTGACTGGCAGCCGCTGGCTCATTGGTGACCTCGCGATAGATCCACCAGTCTTCACCCCCAATGGCGACGGGATCAACGACCAAGTCGCGATCCGCTTTGCCGTCTTGAAGGTCGCCGCGCCCGCACCGCAAGTGGAGATTTTCGACCTGAGCGGGCACCAAGTGGCGCGGCTGAGCCCGTCATCGGCGGGCAGTTTACTGTCTTATCTGTGGAATGGAGTTGATATGCAGGGCGCGGTCGTGCCGCCGGGGATCTACCTCTGCCGCATCGAGCTGGGCGCTCAGACCGGCGAGGATGATGCCGTGCGTGTGATCGGGCTGGCGTATTGACGCCCGCTTTACCGCATTCGCGAGTTGCCCATCTTTAGTCTTTTTTTGTGCGTAGATTCGCGTTAATTCGCGGAGGCTTTGTAGCTTCTTCTTACATGAACCAATGTCATTAAAAAAACAGGAGGTAAACGATGAAGATAACTGGAGTCACACCGTGGCTTGTTAAATCACTAGCGCCTTACCTAGATATCGCCGGTGACCCCCCCAACAGAGAACGAGAGTATGTTTTCGTTCAAGTCTCAACAGACGAAGGGATCACAGGGTGGGGCGAAATTACCGGCACCAGCCCAGTAGCAAATAGAGCAGTCTGTGCCATGCTTGCACAAACCAGCAGTCTAATTGAAGGCGATGATGCAACACGCATTGAGACGATATGGAACAAGGTTTTCCGAGCGTTCACCTACATGGGGACACGGGGTGCCACCTCAAATATCGTCAGTGCTATTGATATCGCGTTGTGGGATATTCGCGGTAAGCAGTTGGGATTACCAATCTATGAACTGGTTGGCGGGGGACCCGTTCGGGACTCGATATCTCTTTATACACATCCAGGGGGTGGGAACGATCCAGAGAGCGCGGCAGCGCATTGCAAAGCGATTGCAGAAACAGGTCATACCGCGTTGAAAACCGATCCGTTCCCTCACCATCCGGAAGAAGCCAACGGCTATTTGAGTGGGCAGATGGATGCCGCAGGAGAGGAACAGGGCGCAAACGTGATCGCTGCAATTCGAGAGGCGGTCGGATCTGACATTCAAATTCTCATCGACTGTCACGGTCGGTTTGATGTAGCAACAGCGATTCGGCTCGCGAAAAGGTTGGAACCTT
>VXZF01000575.1 GCA_009845645.1 Gemmatimonadota bacterium
ACTGAGTGGTTTCCCAAGTTGAGAGGCGAGATTGAAGAAGGGCTAAAGGCGGGCGGACAGTGGACGGTAGCCCAATTTATGTTTGTCGCTGAAGAACCTGAGTTTGCCGGCTATGAGTATCTGGCACGTTATCCGTTTTTCGTGCGTCTAGTATGGAGCAGAGCGGGACGCACATGGCGTCTTATAGAAGCCTTCGTGCCGCATGATGCACCGGTTGTGTTTCTATTTGATTCTCTCTAGCCGCGCCTTGACTTTCATCTAATCGATCAATTTCATACTAGCCCGCGATCAAGGGTAGAGCATGACAGACGACGAAAAGTATTTCTTCGACCTCAACGGCTACCTCATCCTCAGAGATGTCGTCGATCCAGACACCATCCGCCGCTGCAACGAGGCCATCGATCACTACGACGGCCAAATCGAGATCCACGAGCGCCGCTTCGAAGGCGAATCCAAGGCCCTGACCAGCGACATCCGGCAACGCTGGAGTGACGAGATGGTCGCCTGGGAGCGGCCCTACTGCGAGCCCTTCCGCCAATTGATGGTACACCCCCGCCTCAAACCCTACTTGCGCGAAATAATCGGCGACTATCACATGGCCACCCGGCCGCGACTAATTGTGATGGACACAGGCTGCGCCGGTCACTACCTCCACGGCGGCCAACTCGATCGGCTGTCCTATTCGCTGACCTATCATTGGAAATTCGGCAAGATCTACAACAGCCTGACCCTAGTGGAATTCCCACTAGCCGACGAAGGCCCAGGCGACGGCGGCTTGGCCGTAGTTCCCAGCGGCCATAAAGCCAACTATCCAATCCCCGAAGCGCTGCGCGATTGCGAGGATTTCCAAGACGAAATCGTCGAAGTCAACGTGCGCACCGGCGACGCGGTGATCTTCGCCGAAACCACCATTCACGGCACCCTAGTCTGGCGGGCGGACCACCAGCGCCGCACCCTGCTCTATTCCTACTGCCCGCGCTACCAAACCCTCACCCCCCCCATTTCCGAAGTATCGTATCCGTCCTACGTCCAAGACATGACGCCAGAGCAACAAGCCCTCCTCCAGCCGCCGCACTAAAAGCAAACCCAAAACCCTATGAACGACGACGATAAATTCTTCTTCGACCTCAAGGGATTTGTCCACCTCAAAGGGGTGCTGAGCCAAGAGGAAGTGGACCGCTGCAACGCCGCCATCGACGCCCACGCCGATCGCTTTTTCCAGACCGAGCGCACCCTTGAAGGAGACTCCAAAGTTCTCGGCGGCGCGAACAAACAAAAGTGGATGGAGGGCATGTTGGAATGGGAGCGCCCGCACTGCGAGCCTTTTCGCGACCTACTCGTCCACGCCGTGATCCAGCCCTATCTCAACGAACTGCTCGGCGGCGGCTACCGCCTAGATCACGGCCCCTTGCTCATTGCCATGGACAAAGGCGACGGCGGCCACTTCTTGCACGGCGGCGGCGTTGAGCGCCAGGACTTCTCGCAGACCTACACCTTCAAATACGGCCAGATGTTCTGCGGCTTGACCGCAGTCGAATTCCAGCTAGCCGACGAAGGCCCCGGCGACGGCGGCCTAGCAGTCATACCCGGGTCCCACAAAGCCAATTACCCCCTGCCTGAGAAGTTGTCCCTATACGAAAAACACCGCGAGTACGTCAAAGAGATCCACAGCCAGGCCGGCGACGCCATTATCTTCACCGAAGCGCTGACCCACGGCACGCTAGTATGGCAGGGCGAACACCAGCGCCGCACGCTGATCTACAAGTACAGTCCATCCTTCCAAGCCCATGCGCCCGGCTACCATCAGACGCAAGTCCCCGATTACATCCTCGACATGAGCGACGAAGAACGCGCCATGCTCAGTTAGGGGCCTACCATGTCCAAATCTCCCCGATTTCCCAAACCCAAGAAGCGTCCTTGGAAAACTGATTGGCGCTTGGCAAAACTTCTGCTGGCCCTTTTTCTGGTCGCCGGTTGCTACTATGCGACTCCAAGCAGCTTCTTAGGCGGGATCAACAGCATAGGGATACCCCTGCCGAGCAACCAGACCTCAGAACAGTCCGTTGCCGATAGCTTGACCGAGATGTCGCTAAGAGCCTTTAGCCAAGAAGGGCGATTGCGCATTGCGGACGAGGAAGGAGCCGATGCGATCCTCTATCTCGACATCCTCTCCGTTGAGGATAGCTTCCATCCCTCGGCTCAAGCCGTAGATCAATATCGATTCTCTGTGGTGGTCTCCGTCGAGATAAAAGCCTTTGAGGGGCCGGTACTGCTGAAGCAATACGAGGCGACAGGGTGGGGGACGTATGAAGAGGATGCCGAGCGAGAGCAAGCTATCGGCAAGGCCGTGAGAATGGTTGTGAGAGATATTATCGACAGATCGACCTGGACAAAAACCACGCCGAGGCAGCCTTACGTTCCAAACTAGCCCAAAAAGCCTTTTCCGACAGCGTCGTCGATAGCCCTTGCAATCGGCCACGCGCCCTCGGAAGTGTTCGAAAGAACCGCGTAGTCCAACTGCCGCTGACAGTCGACGGCAGACTTGAAGGAAATACCGGGATCCGCTCCCATGATATAGTGCTGGAGAGTTCCGTCTGCGCGTCTGCGAATCCACATTCCGTGTCCGTAGTGAAGACCGGAATCGCTGCTGGCATCGACGAAAGGCGCACTGAAGGTACGCACCAATTCCTCGGAGACGATCTCGCCGTTCCAGAACCCGTCCCAGAGCGCCGCGATGTCTGTCAGCGTCGAGAACAAACCGCCGTCCGAGGCACCGACGATGGGCAGATTGTAGATGTTCGTCCGCCAGCTCTCTCCGTCTTCGATGTAGCCAAGGGCCGTGCCTTCCGGTAGTTGGTTCATGGCGAAGAATCCAGAGCGATCCATTCTCGCTGGCCCGAGGATCTCCTCGGCGACGACGTCCTGAAAGCGCTTCCCCGTTACCTCTTCTACCACTACACCTAGCAGGATGTAACCGCTGTTGCAGTACGAGAATCCTTCCCCCGGTGCAAACTTCATCT
>VXZF01000716.1:0-484 GCA_009845645.1 Gemmatimonadota bacterium
CCTCAACCACCTCCTCCTCTAATGGCGGCGGCGGTGCTAGGTCGTCGAGATCAAGGTCGAGCTCGGTGTCCTCAATGGTCACGTCATCCGGGACATCCGGGTTGTCGGTGGGCACGGGCACGACCGGTCGGGCTGGCGGTGGGGGTCGGCGTTCCTGTTTAGTCTCGGGGATTTCTTCGAGTTGAATGATAATCGGCTGTTCGGGTTTAGCGTAGGCTTCGGGCTCGAAGTTGGGGAAGAGGACAAAGAGGGCCGCGTGCAAGAGGGTAGAAAAACCCGTGCAGGCCCACAACGTCTTCCGGTACGTCAATCGCAGGTTGGCTTCAGGCTGTTTGCCGCGAATCATTCGTCCAACTCCCGTTTGGTGGAGAAGTTGACCCGCAGAGCCTCGACCTTGCGCAACTCCTCCATGACATCGGAAATTACCCCGAACTCAGAATCCTTATCGCCTCGCAATGAGATGATCAACCGAGGGTTGGCCGTC
>VXZF01000716.1:494-17377 GCA_009845645.1 Gemmatimonadota bacterium
GGGGTTGGCCATCAGGTGCTTATGCACCAGCTTGCCCACTTCGGAAAGCGGTATGTTCCGGTCTTCAATGTTGACGACTCCCTCGCTATTGACCCAAACCTGCAATACGTTGCGGCGGCTTTCTAGTTTCTCAATTTTTTCAGCCTGTGGCAACTCCACCGGCACGCCTCTATAACGCACGAAAACCGTCGAGACCATGAAAAACACGAGGAGCAAAAAGGATATATCGGCCATGGAAGCCGTGGGAATGACGCTAACTACTTTGGCTTTGCGTGCGAATTTCATCGGTTATTCTTCCGGGTTGGCAATCGAAATTTTGGTGGCCCCAGCCAGTTTGAGCTCGTCTAGCACATCGACGAAGGTCCGATAGGTAGCCCCGCGCTCGGTCTTGAGCGAGACGATCAGATTCTCGTTTTCCTGCAGACGCCCTGCAATTCGCGCCTTGAGTTCAGCAAACGGCACCGGCGTTAGCTGTTCATTCTCAAAAAAGGCGATCTGATCGCGGGCGTTGATCCACACGTTGAGAATATTCTTTTCTTGTACCTCCTTGGTCTCTCCCACCGGCGGCAAGTGCAACGAGAGGCCCTTGTCTTGGTTCATGGTGGTCGTGACGAGGAAGAACACGATCAACAAAAAGGCGATATCCGCCATCGAAGAAGTGGGAATTTCCGGGGCAACCCGGCTCTGGCGCCTCCCGATCACGTCTAGGCTCCTTGGTGCTCGCGCGCGCCCAACAGGTCGATAAAGTTGGCCGTCTGCTCGGTCATGTCGGCGATGATCTTATCGATGCGATTGGCGCAGAAATTGTAGCAAAACTGGATCAAGATGCCCACGATCAAACCCGAGGCCGTAGTGATTAGGGCCTCGGAAATACCACCCGCGACCATGGAAGGCTCGACATCGCCGGCTTCCTTAATTGCCTGAAAGGCGTTGATCATACCGCTGACCGTGCCTAAGAAGCCTATCATTGGTGCCAAGTTAGCCACTGTCGAGAGCCAGACCATACCGCGCTCGAGAAAGGCCATCTCCACCGCTCCAGAATTGTCAATGGCTTTCTCGACGTGGTCGATGCCGCGCTCCAAGCGCAAGAGTCCAGCGTGGATAACCGAGGCAACCGGACCGCGCGTCTGTGAACAAAGCTCAGCCGCGGCATCGGGGCCCCCACTTTTGAGCGCCTCTTCGAGGTTCGCAAAGAAACTCGCCGCGTCAATCGACGACCGCGACAAATTGTACAGGCGCTCAATCGCTACGGCAACGCCGATGATGAGCAGAATGAGTAGGGGCCACATGGCCCATCCGCCGTCTTGAAAAAGCTCTACCATTTTTTCTCCTCGCTATTATTGTTAGCCCGGTCCAACAGACCGGAGCAATGATTAGTTTTGTTCCTCTTGCGCCTCTTCGCCACCGAAGAACTGTCGCTTGAGCTTTTCCTCTTCGGTCTCGGGCGGCCGGAGCTGCCAGATGCGCTGTTGGGCCACCTTTTCCCAAGCCGGATCGGCTTTGGCTTTCTCAAAAGCGGCAATGGCCCCTTCCTCGTCGCCCTCCTTCACCAGATTGTCGCCCTTGAGCAGCAGCAGGTGTGCATCCTCGGAATTTACCTTCAGCCCCAGTCCCAGCCACTCTTTTGCTGAAGCAAACTCGCCACGGCCTTGGTGCCACTCCACTAGCTCAGCGATGCTCTCCGAATCCTTGGGATCGGCCTCGACCATGCCCTTGAGGCCCTCGATGTGCCTGGAGTCGTCGCCCTCCTCAGAAGCGATTGATGCGATTCGGTTGTAATAGGAATAGGCGTTCTGCGAATCTACCTTCGCCAGTTCCAATAGCGTGTCGTAGGCCCCTTCGACATCGCCCACCTTTAGCTTCAGTTCGACGATACTCTCTAGTTGATCAACACCACCTATCCCACCTTCGACTTGGCGTTTACGCCACTTAAGAGCCTGATCCACCTGCCCTAGCTCTTGGTGTAACACTGCAAGTATTTCAATGAGTTCAGCGTCTTTGACTCCAGTCGTGTCTTCACGCTCAGCCTCAACTAACTCCTTGTAGTGGACGATAGCCCGCTCGTTGTGGCCTCCGCGACGATAGAGGTCGGCCAGCTTGCGACGGTTAGCAGCATCCGGCTTTTTGCGCAGTACACGCTCCAAGCTCAAAGCAGCTAAATCGGCCTCGCCGACGGCTTGGTAGATCGTGTAGAGTAGCCGATTGGAATTCAGATGCAGCGAGTCGATGCTGATTGCTTGGCGCAGTGCGATGCGGGCTTGGGGCAGTGCGATACGGGCACCGGTGGAATCCTTTTTTTCGTAGTAGAGCTGCCCCAAGAAGTAGGCGGCCGTCAACTCTTGGGGACTATATTGCAAAACAGTCGTGTAATAGCCTATGGCTCTATCGTACTCTTTGTTTTGGCGGGCAGTTTTAGCGTAGTATTTGTACTTGCGGATTGAATCGGCTATTGCAACTTCATTCTCATTGGCTCTGGCGTCGGCACCCAAAACTAAAGCACAAATCGCTAGCCATAGTGTACGCATCAGATCACATTTCACGGTGAACAATCCTCAATATGGCTACGGTCTCCGAGCCGCGACAAGCCGCGGGTTCATTGGTCATTCCTTAATGCAGCCTTCGCAAAGTCGTCAAGATATGGATTTACTGTTTGGGATGCAACTTCTAAGTCCACTTAAGTACTAAATATAATAACCCCCGTCATTACCTCTTTATAGCGCCTGCGTTACATTTTCGCGACTCAACTCGTATCTGTAGATTGACAAGTGTTTATTTTTAATGCACTTTATCCATTTTATAACAATATGGCGACGAGCGCGTTTATCCGAGCTACCGCTACATTCACTTCGCCGCAATCGAGCGGCGGAGCTAATCTGAGAGAAGAAGTCGTGAACTGGTTTGAAAGAATGAAGACGGGGATCAAGTCTCTAATAAAGCGCAAAATTCCCCAAGGCATCTGGATCAAGTGCAAAAAGTGCGGCCACTCCAACTACGAAATGGCCCTGCGACGACGGCACTGGATCTGCCCGGAGTGCGCTTGCCACTATCCCATCGGCCATCAGCAGTACATCGACCTCCTCATCGACGACGGTACATTCACCGAAATTGACGCCAACGTAGCACCTGTCGATCCACTCAAGTTCAAAGGCTACAAGGACAAAATCAAGACCAGTCGCCGCCAGAGCGGCCTAAAAGAATCGGTGTACACCGGCATCGGCCAAATCGGCGGCCATTCCGTCGCCTTGGCGCTCATGGACTCGCGTTATCTCACGGGCACCTTAGGCGGCGCGACCGGCGAGAAGCTCTGCCGACTCATCGACCGCGCCATGGCCGAACGATGCACGCTAGTCATTGTCTGCCAGTCGGGTGGTGCTAGGATGCAGGAAAGCGCCTATTCGCTGATGCAGATGGCGCGGATTAGCGCCAAGCTCAACCAACTCTCGCAAAACGGCTTGCTCTATATTGCTATTCTTACCGACCCAACGTATGGCGGCGTCACCGCCAGCTTTGCCATGCTCGGCGATATCGCCTTGGCCGAACCCGGTGCGCGCATCGGGTTTGCGGGCCAAACCGTCATCCAGCAGTTCCTCGGCACAGACGCCCCCCTGCCCGAAGGCTTTCAACTAGCCGAGACCGTCCTCGAACACGGCTTTATCGACCGCATCGTCCCGCGCGACCGCATGGCGGCGGAATTGGCGCGCTTGATCTCTCTGTTGACCCCGCAGACTGCTGACCACGTCTAGAAGTTGTGTCCTAGGCTCAGCCAGACATCCAGTTGCTCGTCGGCGACGCCCGTACCCATGCGGATCACCAGATCGGCGTCCCAGACCATGCGCACTCCTGCGCCGCCGCTGACGTGCATGCCCGACCACCCGATCTGATCCAAGTCGGGCCAGACTCGGCCCGCATCGAAAAAAGTTACCCCCTGCCACTCTATGTACTGTCCGTAAAACCAGATGTCGTACAGTTGGTAGCGCAATTCGACATTGGACAAAAAGCGCACATCGTCTGTAAACCGCTGGGTATCGAAACCGCGCAGTGAATCGCTGCCGCCCAGCCCCTTGACCCGGCGACTGCCTCCTATTTCGCCATAGGCATAGAGCGGTACTTCGCCACTAAGCACTTCTAGAACGAGACGATGAGAGAAATTCAACCGAGGTGACAGCGGGATGTAGTAGGCGTTGGTCAGGGTTACGCGACTAAAATCAATAGGTTCAAAAAACAGCGCTAGCAGGGAGTTGCGTGCCGACTCGTACGACCACTCCTGAAAGAAGCCGCGCCGCGGCACCACTTCGTCGTCGCGGGTATCCCACTGGAAAGTCGCACTGATAAACCCCGAAAACCCATCTATCACTCCATCTGGAGTGCCTCGCTCCAAATAGAACGCCTGCGTCCCCCGCTGGTCCACATCGACGCGCTCCAGCCCAAAACCGACCGACATGGATACTGGACCGTACAACTGGCGAAAAAGGCTCACCAAAATCCGCGGGTTTCTTTCTAGAATGTAATAGTAGTAGTTCTCATCTTTGAAATCAGCACTCTTAGGCTCGATGAAGTCGCGATTAAATGTGCTATTGTTGCCCAACCCATAGTAACGCGTGCGTATATTGCGCTCGTGGAATAGCTCCAGTCTCAGGCCGAAACCCGTCCCCGAAATCTGGGGCACTCTCAGGCGCACGCGATTTTTTACTTTGCCCTCAGAAGACTGCTGGACGTGCAACGTCAGCTTGTAGAGATAGGGCTGCCGCCGGTAGTCAGCCCAGTGGACGCGCGCGCCCCAATTCCAGCCTGTGTTAGGACTGAGATAAGCAAACGGCAGGCCGGTGACGCCGTAGGGAATGTCCCGCAGAGTAAACTGGCGTCGCTTTGCCATCCAGCGCACGGCTTCCACAGTCTGCTCGGTCGCCGCCTGCGAGACTTTGGTCAGCAGCGGGGACGAAGGCTGACTTTGAGTGGAATCGACGCGGACCTCGCCCTCACCCCATGCGCTATCTGCGAACAATAGGACGCCGATGCAACTGCCGTTTGCGAGAAGCCGCTTAATCACGATCACCTTGCTTGCCTACACTTTCAGGTGTGAAAATACCGCACTCAAAACGCTGTCGATCAAGCGAGTTTATCGGAGCATCAAGCGCATAGCGGAGTGGCGTAATCGCGATTGCTCCGCGCGCCAAGGCTTCCACATCGCTGTTAGCCCCATCGCCAATCAACTGCAACTGACAGCTATGATATGCAAAGTGCGACTCATCTTCACGCCGAGCGAATAACGGACCATAGCTCGTCTTCGCCAAACCCGTCAGGCACCTCGGGGATTCGCGCTTGGTACTAGCGGGCATGTTCACTGCGATCATGTCGGCACCAGCCGGCAACCCCCCGCGCAAGATCTCGGCGGCGATGTCCACAGTGACGGCCGCCGCCGCCGCGACCAGCGCATCGAGCGCGGGATCGAGCTGCCGACATCGCCGCCAGAGCGCAAAAGCCGGTTCGGGCAACTCCAGCGAAAAGGCTGCGGATGGCACCCCGGCGAGAAAGCCTTCTACAGCCGCCCCTATGGTGCCGGAACTCAGCGTGAAAGCGAGACCGGAGTTGACGCCCATATTGATGCCAGAAATGACTAGAGTCGGCTTTTGGAGGCAGAGATTGTGGATGCCGATATGGGCACAGTCGGCGGGCTTGCCGGTCAACGTCTGGACGGGAAAGCCGCCGCATTCAACCTCGGCCAGCACCAATGGCTCAAAACGGCTCATACTCTTGCTAGTCCAACTGCATTCCGCCGCCGGTACGACCACGCATAGCTCGGTCAACTTGGATAGCTCCCTCAGCAAAGGCACCAAAAGAGGCGAATCAGCGCCGTCGTCGTTTGTCACCAATACTTGGGATTTTGCAGCGGTCACAGTCGATTTCCCCTTTGCTATGGAGGCACCCTGAGATAGCGTCATATAATAACAATCCGCCATTCGGCTCCCAACAATTTCCTTGCTTAGCTGCGACCTGCAGTCCTATTATTTTCCCATGGATGATTCCATTTTCCTACAGGAGCTTGAAACCCTCGCCGAGGGACTGGACATTGAGGTTCGCTACGACGATTTCGAGGGGCAAGGCGGGCTTTGCCGCTATGGCGGCAAAGCCTACTTGATCGTCAATCGCGAACTCGATACCGAAGGTCGGGTGCATGTGTTGTGCCGTGCTCTTGCGCGGCTGTCTCTCGATGCAGTCTTTATCCGTCCCCAAGTACGGGAACGGATTGAAAAGTGTAGATCGCAGGCCGCTGCCTAATCGCCTACACTCCCACTGACCGCATTCCAGCATTTAGACGAGACAGCGAATTTTCCCGCCGAAATTTACCGCCTGAAGGGCGGACTGCGCTTCCTTGACAGCCCCTGTGTCATGGTCTATTTTTGTTTTTTTCTGCCTATTTAAGGACAAAGGGATTACCATGCCCAAAATCAAGACGCATAAATCCTCGGCCAAGCGCATCAAGCAGCGCGGGTCGGGCAGCCTGAAACGGCGCAATGCCTATGCCACGCACCTTTTGGGTGGCCGCTCGACCAAGCGCAAACGGGCTTTCCGCAAAAACAGTTCGGTCTCGTCCGCAGACCTAGCCAATGTACGCCGTGCCCTGAACCTCAAGTAAGCGAATTTAACGGAGAGTATCCATGCCACGGGTAAATCCCGCCGTAGCCACTAAAAAGCGCAAAAAGAAAGTACTCAAACAATCCAAGGGTTATTGGGGCGCGCGCAGCCGCCTCTTCCGCACCGCTAGGGAAGCCGTTGACCGCGCTCAAGCCTACGCCTACCGCGACAGGCGTCAACGCAAGCGGGACTTCCGCCGTCTCTGGATTGTCCGCATCAATGCCGCCGCCCGCCGCAACGGCATGTCTTATAGCCAGCTCGTCCACGGGCTAGACCAAGCCGGCATTGCAATCAACCGCAAGATATTGGCCGATCTAGCCGTGCGCGATCCGGCCGCCTTTACTGCGGTAGTCGAACAAGCCCGGCCCCACGTCTAAATTTACACCCATCTGACAGAAAGGGGCCGGCGATACGCGCTGGGCCCTTTTTGTTCTATGTAGGTCTATATGTTAGAAGAAGTGCGACAATTGGCGTCAGTAGTCGTAGCGGAAATCGCGGCGGCCCAAGACGATAAGGCGCTGGAGGCACTGCGAGTTCACCCCCTCGGGCGCAAGAGCCGCTTGCGACAGATCGCGCGACAGATCGGCCACCTGCCCGCTGCCCAACGACCAGCGCTAGGGGAAGCCACCGGTCGCGCTCAACAGGCCATTCAGCAAGCGCTAGACGACAAGGCCCTAGCCCTCCGGCAGATGGCCGAATCGGCTTCTGCCCTCGACGTAACGCTCCCGGGCCGACGGCCCCTCTTGGGCTGTGCCCACCTCCTGTCTCAGCTAACCGACGAATTGATCAGCATCTTCCAAGGCATGGGTTTTGACGTGGCCGACGGGCCAGAAGCCGAAGACGAGTACCACAACTTCGACGCCCTCAACACGCCGGCCGATCACCCCGCACGCGACCTGCACGACACCTTCTATCTAGAGGGCGGTGGACTCATGCGCACCCACACCTCCACGGTGCAGATTCGCGTCATGGAGCAAACGCCGCCACCGGTGCGGATCATCTCCTTGGGGCGCTGCTACCGCAAGGAGACAGTCGATGCAACCCACCACTTCGCCTTCCACCAGATCGAGGGCCTATACGTCGATCGCGGGGTCTCTTTCGCCGACTTGAAGGGCACTATTGAGGCTATGGGACGCCAGCTTATGGGTGCGGAGACTCTAGTGCGTTTTCGACCTCACTTCTTTCCCTTCACTGAGCCCAGCGTGGAGTACGATTTCACCTGCATCTGCAAGAGGCAACGCGCCAACTGCTCTATTTGCAAGGGAACGGGTTGGATCGAAATCGCCGGCGCTGGCATGGTCGATCCGGCCGTCTTTACCGCGGTGGGCTACGACCCAGACGAATATACGGGCTTCGCCTTCGGCATGGGGTTGGAGCGGATCGCCATGATCCGGCACGGCATTGACGATGTGCGGCGCTTCCTCGAAAACGACTTGCGGTTCATCCGCCAGTTCTAAGGTTTCCGGCAACGCCCTATGAAAATTACTTATAACTGGCTCAAGGAATACGTGGACTTCGCCTGGGATTGGCCCGAGCTAGTCGAGCGCCTGACCATGGCGGGCTTGGAGTTTGAGGGCGTTGAGGATCTCGGCGCGCGCTACGAGGGCGTCGTCATCGGTCGCGTCGATTCCTGTTGCCCACACGAAAACGCCGACCGCCTGACCGTCTGCCAAGTCGATGTAGGGACCGGAGTCAACACCATCGTCTGCGGAGCACCCAATGTCGCGGCTGGGCAAACCGTCGCCGTCGCCCTGCCCGGCACTACGCTGCCCGGGGGCATGCAGATCAAAAAATCCAAAATCCGCGGCGTTGCATCCGAGGGCATGCTCTGTGCCGAAGACGAACTCGGGCTAGGCGATAACCACGACGGCATTGTGGTGCTCGACGAGGACTTCTCGGTCGGCACCCCCTTTGCCGCGGCCACTGGGCTAGGCGACGTGGTCATCGACTTCGAAGTTACGCCCAATCGCCCGGACTGCCTGAGCCTCTTAGGCATTGCCCGCGAGGTCCACGCACTCACTGGCAATCCCCTCCGTTTTCCCAACGTCCAAGTGACTGAAAGTGGCCCAGCCATCGCAGAAGATGTGCGGATCGATATCGAGACACCAGACGATTGCCCGCGCTATGTCGGCCGCATCGTGCGCGGCGTCGAGGTTGGCCCCTCGCCCGAGTGGCTCCAGCGCCGACTCCAAGCCGTGGGTCAGCGCTCGATCAACAACATCGTGGATATATCCAACTACGTGATGATGGAATTGGGGCATCCCCTGCACGCATTCGTCATACATGCACTGGACCAGCGGCGCATCGTCGTCCGCCGGGCGCGCGCTGGCGAAACCTTGGAGATGCTCGACGGCACCCAGTGTCGACTCGACGAAGAGATGCTGGTCATCGCCGATGGAACGCGGCCCCAAGCGCTAGCCGGAGTTATGGGCGGGGCCCATTCCCAAGTATCGGCGGACACCACGGACATCCTGCTCGAAAGCGCGTATTTCGCACCATCGCGGGTGCGGCTAGCCCGGTCTCGACTAGGGATTTTCACTGAGGCAGCCACGCGCTTTGAGCGCGGTGCCGATTGGGACGCCCCGGTGCAGGCGCTTGATCGCGCCGCTCTCCTAATCACCAAACTGACCGGCGGTGAGGTCGCCCCAACTCCTTTAGACGTGTACCCTCGCCCCGGCCAACGCCGCCAAATCCCGCTCTGCGTTGACCGCACCAACCAACTCTTGGCTACGGAGTTAGACTCCG
Source organism: Gemmatimonadota bacterium (assembly GCA_009845645.1). Taxonomy (GTDB): domain Bacteria; phylum Latescibacterota; class UBA2968; order UBA8231; family UBA8231. The sequence goes on from VXZF01000716.1 coordinate 9,873, forward strand.
CTGCCATCGTCCAGATTCTCGAACGCCTCGGCTGCCGGGTCGAATCGAGCCGGCCCCTCGTGGTAACGGTCCCGAGCTTCCGCCCCGACCTAACGCGCCCAGCCGACCTCATCGAGGAAGTTGGCCGCATCTACGGCTTTGACCGCATTGAGGGCCGCCAAGAGGCATCTGGCCCTTGGATCACCCAGCACAATCCCGAACTCACCTTTAGGCAGGTCGCACGGCAGCGGCTCTTGGGCTTGGGTTTAGACGAAGTCGTCAGCAATACGATCGTCGAATCCCGCTGGCTCGAATTAGTCGGTACCGCAGATCGTGCCGCCCGCTTGGCCAACCCGCCGACCGAAACCCAAGACGCCTTGCGCACCACCTTGGTGCCGAGCTTATTAGACGTCGCGCGTCGCAACTTCAACCAGCGGGCCGCAGGAGTGGCCATTTTCGAACTGGGCAAGTGCTTTGTCGCTGCGGCCGAAAAAGGCGTAAGACCCGAGGAAAACTGGCACCTCGCAGCCCTGTGGTCAGGCCGCGTATCAGCCTCTCCCTATCAGGCCGACACCCGCGAGGCCGACTTTTTCGATCTCAAGGGCTTGCTCGAAGCGCTGGTGGGCGAGGGGAATTTGCGCTTTGCGCCCGCCGACCGCCCCGAATGCCGCTCGGGACACGCAGCCTGTATCTCCCTCGGTGGCGAGCCTCTCGGCTGGCTAGGCCAAGCTTCGACCGACTTATGCGTGGCATTTGATTTAGAGCGCCAAGTACATATTTTTGAAATATCGTTTACCGCGCTAGTACGCCATTGGCATGGTCGAGAACGCTCGTTTACCGCGCTTCCCAAATTTCCGCCGATCGAGCGCGACTTGGCCATAGTCGTACGCGCAGACACTGCAACCGCCGAACTTATCGCCACCATGCGAGATAGTGCGCCTCACCTCGTCGAATCCATCGAGGTTTTTGATCTCTATCAAGGGGATCAAATAGAAGCAGGCCACAAGAGCGTGGCGTTCGCCATCCGTCTGCGCGACCGCGAACAGACGTTGCAGGACGCTCAGGCCGACGCGGCGACCTCCGCGATGCTCAAGAGTCTCGAAGTGCGGTTCGGCGCTCGCTTGCGCTAATCCAATCTCAATCAGGAGTACAGTCACCCCAATGGATGTAAACGAAAATTTTGAACGCCTCGAGCGCTACATCAACCGCCTGACGGAGGCTCTCGAAACGCTGCACAAGGAAAACGACGAACTGAATGGGCAGCTCCAGAGCCTCAAAGAAAAAAATGACACCCTGCAGGCAGACCTCCAGAGCCTCGAAACAAAAATCAGCGTCGTCAGCAGTGAAAACGAACAGATCAAAAAGGACAAAGAAATGGTAAAGGGACGCATCGAACAGCTCCTCAGCCGCTTGGATGGTGCCTTCAGCAGCAAAAACGAACAGCTTGAGCAGGTCGAAGTAACCCACACAGAGGCCGAATAAGACAAAGACATCTGATCTAAGAAAGGGGTCTAGTATGTCGTCCCAAGTAGTGGTCAAAATATTCGACAAGCACTATACCCTAGGAGTTGACGAAGATCACTCTGCCGAACATGTGCAAAAGCTCGCCGAGATGGTGGACGAGCGCATGCACGAAGTCAAGCACGAGCTCCAAGGCGGCTCCCCACTCCAAGTGGCCATCTTGGCCAGTCTGAGCTTAGTGGAGGAACTCCTCTCCCTGCGGAAGGACTACGCTTCCGCTGAAGCCGATATAGCCCAGCGGACTTCTCAGCTCGCTACCTCGCTTGGGCACCTTTTCGCCGAAGTAGAAGTTCCCCGTTCCGATAGCTGAAGTATCCCGAGCCGGGTTCCATCCCGTGCTCTGGCCCGATGCCCAAAGGCGTCGAGACCGATAAGGATAAGAAAGAGATACCCTTGTTTAATGGGTTTGACTACATAGTCCTAATCTGTTCTGCCTTAGCCTTTTTCGCCGGTGGCTGTCTCCTCGGCTGGCTTGGCAGTGAGCGGCTGCGCAACAGCAAACTGCACAGCACCCAAGCCACCGCCGATCAGATCGTCGACCGCGCCCGCCAAGAAGCCGAGGTCTTGAAAAAAAATGCCCTGCTCGAAGCAAGGGATGAATGGCACCGCGAGCGGACCCCACTGGAAAAGGAGCAAGAGGTACAGAGACGCTCGTTGCGCGATCTGGCGGCCAAGCTGCTAGAGCGCGAACAGCAACTAGAGCGCAAAATAGACCTGCTCACGAGCAAGGAGCGCGAACAACTTAAGAACGAGCAGGACCTCGACCGCCGCGAGGCGGCCATAGCTGCGGACGAGGTCCAAGCCCAAGATCTCGTCCGAGAGCAGAGTCGGCGGCTGGAAGAATTGGCTGGCATCAGTCAGCAAGAAGCCCGGCGCATACTCGTTGATCAGCTAGAGGGCGGCGCGCGCCGAGTTGCCGCCCGCAAGGTCCGCGAGATCAAGGACACCGCGGTTGCCACGGCCAACCTAGAGGCCAAGGAAATCATCACCCGCGCCATCCAGCGCTTCGCCGGAGAACTGACCGTCGAGAGTACGCTTTCGGTAGTGCCCATCCCCTTCGACGACATGAAGGGGCGCATCATCGGTCGCGACGGGCGCAATATCCGCTCCTTTGAAATGATCACCGGCGTCGAAGTCATTGTCGATGATACCCCTGGTATGGTCATGCTCTCGGGCTTTGACCCACTGCGCCGCGAAGTGGCCAGACATACTCTTGAAACGCTCATCCGCGACGGGCGCATCCACCCTGGACGCATTGAGGAAGTGTATGACAAGGCCCGCAGCACCGTTGAGGAAATGATCCGCGAGTCCGGTTCCAAAGCCGCCTTTGACCTCGGCATTCACGACTTATCCGAGCCGCTACTGGAAACGCTGGGCAAGCTCCGCTTCCGCACCAGCTATGGACAAAACTTGTTGGTCCACAGCAAGGAAGTCGGGTTTTTGGCCGGCATGATGGCCGAGATGCTCGACCTTGACATCGTGCTGGCGCGCCGCGCTGGTCTCTTGCACGACATCGGCAAGGCACAGGACTTTGAGTTGGGCAACGACCCAGCGCAAAGCGGTGCCGTACTGGCCCGCAAGAGCGGCGAAAGCCCTGAAGTTGTGCAAATTGTCGAAACCCATAGCAAGCATACGCCCTCGCGCTCAGCCATCGCCGTACTAGTCGAAGCCGCCAACGAAATCTCCACCCACCGCCCGGGTGCCCGCAAAGAAAAAGTCGAAGAGTACATCCGTCGCTTGCACCACATTGAGGAACTCGCAGCCGACTACGTGGGCGTGCAACAGGCTTTTGCCCTGCAAAACGGCAAGGAGGTTCGGGTCTTGGTCGACAGCGGAGTGGTAGATGACACGTATGCCGAACAACTCGCCGACGACATCACCACCAAGCTCGAACAACAACTTGAGTACCCTGGGCAGTTGCGCGTCTGCATCATCCGCGAGATGCGTGCCGAGTCTCACGCGCGGTGAACATTCTCTTCGTCGCCGATATCTTTGCTCAGCCGGGCCGCCGGGTTGCCGCAGCCGTAATTCCCGAACTAGTAAAACAGCGCGAAGTCTCTCTGGTAATCGCCAACGGCGAAAACGCCGCCGGAGGATTTGGTCTCACCGACCGCATCGTGCGCAAGCTGCACAGCTATGGCACCGACGTCATCACCAGCGGCAACCACGTCTGGGACCGCCGCGAGTTCATCCCGTACCTAGACCAATCCGACCGCGTCCTGCGCCCCTTCAACTACCCCAAAGATGCCCCCGGCATTGGTGCGACCGTCGTCGCCGCACGCGGCGGTCCCCCAGTGGCCGTGCTCTGCCTCCAAGGGCGCACCGGGATGCCCACCATCGACTGCCCCTTCCGCACAGGCCGCGCCGAAGTCGAGCGCCTACGCGCAGAGACACCTTTAGTCTTTGTAGATTTCCACGCCGAAGCCACCGCGGAGAAAATGGCTATGGGCTTCTACCTCGACGGCTTGGCCACCGCAGTCATCGGCACCCACACCCATGTGCAAACCGCGGATGAGCGCATCTTGCCCAAAGGCACGGCGTACCTAACCGACGCTGGCATGACCGGCATCTGCGAATCCGTGATTGGTGTGCGTCCCGAAATAGCCATCCAACGCTTCCTCACCCAAGTGCCCACCCGCTTCAAGCCCGCCGACGGCAAGGCGGTCCTCTGCGGCGCACTCGTCGAGGCCGACGAGGCAAGTGGCCGGGCCACCCGGATCGAGCGATTGCAGCTAGCCGAGCCTTGACCTCGTAGGAATTAAGAATTAGGAATTAGTGGCCTTGTTGCGCCTAATTCCTAATTCCTAATTGATTAGGAGCATCTATGTCCTTTCAAGAGCCGCTCCTCTGGACCGATGCCGAAGACGCAACCCATCGGCCTTACTCGGTCTCCGAAATCACCAGTCAAGTCAAGGGGCTACTCGAGGAGAACCTGCCCAAGTGCTGGGTCGAGGGCGAGATTTCTCAGTACACCCACCACAGCTCCGGCCACCGCTATTTCACGCTCAAAGACAACGCAAGCCAACTAAGCGCGGTAATGTTCAAATGGCAGGCCGGCTCGCTCTCCTTCAGCCCCCAACAAGGCATGCAGGTGCAGGTGTACGGACATATTTCCGTCTTTGAGCGCGCCGGGAAGTACCAACTCTACGCCGAGCAGATCAAACCCGCTGGCGTCGGCGAGTTGGCTATCGCCTTCGAGCAGCTCAAAAATCGCCTAGCGGCTGAAGGGCTTTTCGACGAAAGCCGCAAGCGACCCCTGCCCCCGTATCCCCACAAAATAGGCGTGGTGACTTCGCCGACTGGCGCGGCCATCCGCGACATCATCCAAATCCTCGACCGCCGCGCCCCGGACATCGAGATCGTCCTCTGTCCTGCTCGGGTTCAAGGCGAAGGAGCCGCCGCTGAGATCGCCGCTGCCATCGCCAGTTTAAATCAACTAGACGACATAGACGTGTTGATTGTCGGCCGCGGTGGTGGTGCGCCCGAAGACCTCTGGCCCTTCAACGACGAATCCGTCGCCCGGGCCATCTACCAGTCGCCTCAGCCCGTCATCTCTGCAGTCGGCCACGAGATCGACTATACCATCGCCGACTACGTGGCCGACTGCCGTGCTCCAACTCCCTCGGCTGCAGCCGAAATAGTCGCTCGTGAACGCAGTACTCTGCGCGAACGAGTCGCCGAGCAACAAGGCCGGTTATTAGCGGAAATGGAGCGCTATCTCAGTTCCTTAGAGGAGCGGTTGCGCCACTGCGACCCGGACCGCCTGCGCGCACGCCTCGACGACCACTTGCAGCAACAAAGCCTATACCTCGACGAACGGTGCCAAGCCCTTTCTACTGCTTTCGATTGGTTTTTGCGCACTCGAGTCGAGGCCCTAGCCACCGCCACCACCCGCCTCGACGACCTCAGCCCGCTCACGAGCCTAGCACGCGGTTTTGCCTTAGTGGAACGCGTCGCCAATAAACGCCTCGTCCGCGACGGCAACGAGCTTCAGCCGGGCGATAAACTGCAACTACGCTTTCACCGCGGAGGCGCGATTTGCCGTGTGGAGGAGAAACTCAATGAGTGAAACTTTTGAAGATGCCCTAGCCGCGCTAGAAGAGAGCGTTCAGCGCCTCGAAGCAGGCGATCTCAAGCTCGAAGAGGCCCTCGAAGTATTTGAAAAAGGCGTCGCCGCTTCGCGCGCCTGCGGCCAGTGGCTCGACCAGACTCGCGAGCGCGTCCAAGTCCTCACCGCCGACGCCGAGGGCCAGTTCCGCCTCTCTTTTCTGGACGACGAAGACGACCAATAGCTCCTCTCGGCCTCGGCTCGATGTTGACTCGCCTCTACATCAAGGACTTTGCCCTTATCGAAGAAGCGGTGATCGAATTTGGCCCCGGCCTCAACGTCATCACCGGCGAGACCGGGGCTGGCAAGTCCATCCTCATCGGTGCCCTCAACTCCATCCTCGGCGGCCCTGTCAACGCCGATTTAGTGCGCAAAGAGGCTAGCTCGTGCGCAGTGGAGGGCTTTTTTGAACTCGACGACCAAGGTCAAATCGCGCGCTTGGCCGATCTAGGCGTTCTCTTGGAGGATGGCCAACTCATCCTCCGCCGCGAGATTCGCGGCCAAGGCCGCTCGCGCGCCTTTGTCAACGGCCAAGGTCAGCCAATCAAGCAGCTAAAGCAAATCGGCTCGATCTTGGTTGACCTGCATGGCCAACACGAACACCAATCGCTGCTCGACCCTAAGCTCCATGCCCGCTTTCTCGACGCGTTTGCTGGGCTCGACGACCAGCGCCGACTCGTGGGACAGCACTGGCGCGCTTACCGCGATAGCGTGGCCCACCTCGACCGGCTGCGCGCAGAGCGCGACGCACTCGCAGCCGAAGACGAGTTGTGCGCCTTCCAGTTAGAAGAGATCCGCCGTCTCGCACCCCGACCGGGCGAGGAGTCCGAACTAGAACGCGAGTTGCAAGTCCTCGACAACGCCGAGACTCTATCCCAAGGCGGTCTCCAGCTCTACGACTTGCTCTATCAGCGCGAAGGTGCGGTTTACGAGGCACTCGGCCAAGTTCGCCGTCAGCTCGACCGGCTGCGCGAAATCGACCCTGCGCTCGGCCCCCAAGCCACGGCCTTAGAGGAACTGATCTACGAGGTCGAAGACCTCGCCGGCCAACTACGCGACTACGCCCGCGGAATCGAGGTGCGCCCCGGACGGGCCGACGAACTGCGCGAGCGCCGCGATGACCTGCGCGCCTTAAAAAAGAAATACGGCGGCACCCTCGACGCCGTGTTAGAACGCGCCCGCGAGCTTGCGGCGCGTGAAGACCGCGCTGACCGCCTCCGCAACGAACTGGCCCAAGCGGCTGAACACCGCGATCAAACACTCGCCGAGTTTGCCGCCTGTTGCCTCGCCCTTTCTGCGGCGCGCCAGCAGGCCAGTGCCACCTTGTCGCGGGCGCTAGTCGCCACCCTCGGGGAGTTGGGCATGGCCAAGGCCCAGTTTTACATCGAGTTGGCAACCGCCGAAGATCCGGAGGGGATAGTTCAGCGCGACGGACGGCACTACACGGCGGGCGAGCACGGCATGGAGCACGTCGCCTTCCACATTTCCGCCAATACCGGCCAACCACCGCGACCCTTAGCGCGCATTGCCTCGGGCGGGGAAATTTCGCGCGTGATGCTGGCCCTCAAGGAAGCGGTCGCCGGGCGCGACCTCGTTTCGACCTTGGTCTTCGACGAAATCGACGCTGGGATCTCGGGGCGCATCGCCGCGGCCGTCGGTCGCAAACTACAGTCCCTCTCCGCGGCGCACCAAACTATCGTCATCACCCACCTACCGCAGATCGCCAGCCTCGCCGACCAGCACTTTTCAGTGCGCAAGCAGCAGGAGCAACAGCGGACTACCACCGAAGTTGTGCTACTCAACGCAACGGCTCGCGCCGAGGAAATTGCCTATCTGTTGGCCGGCGAGACCATTTCGGATACAGCGCGCCAACACGCTCGCGAAATGCTGCAATAGC
>VXZF01000186.1 GCA_009845645.1 Gemmatimonadota bacterium
CGCCAAAGACCTCGACTTCCTCGATGATGAACTCTTGGCCCGAGCGGCTAATCAGGCGGATAAAGCGCACAAACTGGAGGGGGATATGAGCGTCAATATCCGATTCGCTCTGTTCGAGATTGGCGCTGACTTTGTTGATGAAGGCAATCGGACGGTCATCGCGCAGTTGCGCGGGGTTGCCGTCGTGAACAAAAAGCTCATAAGCGCGGAGAAAGATATCGGGGTTGCCCTGAAAGCGAATGCGGTTGATCGGCAGGATCGCGCCTAGGTCGATGACCATGGAGGTGCCATCGGGGCGTCGCTCGCGGGTGACGCGCCAGAAGGTCTCGGCATTGCCGTCGGTGAGCAAGCCGGTCAGGTTCTCGCGCGACTGCGGCGAAGAGATGTTGCCACCCCGCCGCGTCAGGGTGAGGTTTTCGACGGCATTTGTGGTCGAGTCCACCACGGCCGGGAGCATGAGAGCTAGAGCGGAGGTGAGGCCGGTCAGTTCTCCGACATCATCCCATGCAAAACCAGAGCCTCCCGCGGTCCACACGTCCACGGCGCTAGCCGCCCTAGCGCTCAATAGAATGCAGATCAACAGCCTAAATCGCCATTTGAACATAGCGCGCGTTGCCTCTCGTCCCCATAAACAAAACAAGGGGAGGGGAACCGATTCCCCTCCCCTTGTGAACATAACTTAAGACGAAGACTGCTAAAGTTTGGTTTAGAGTTCTTCGCCTACCAGCGACTTGATTTGGCCCCAAGAGCTTTCCTCAACCGCCGTATCTACAGCTTCAATCGGCGTCAGGAAGATATCGGGCATGCCGCCGCTGTTCATAAACTGCTCGGCCATGCTGTACTGGGCCTGCCACCAGAAACCGTTCTCGCAGCATTCCTCAGACATTGGATCGTTGCCGTTGGCGTTGAGACCTTCGTCGGCGTCGTCAACCGAGATCGACATGCCGATGGTCTGCTCGGCCGCGAGCGTCCACACCGTGCTGGCGTCCGGGCCGCCGCTGATCGAGATCGGGTCCATCAACTCGGCGCTGAACTCGTAGTAGTACTCTTGGCCTTGGTTGACGTGACCAGCATCGACGAAGTCGGTGTGGGTCCACCAGAAGTTCAGGGCGTCCTGCTCGAAGTTGCCCAGCGCGCCGTTGTACATCTGGACGCGAGAGAACTGCTCGGAGAAGCTCAGGCACATCTGGTAGGCCGGCTGCAAGTCTTGGTCGTTGGGTGCCGAGTACGGGCCGCCGCCTTGGTTGTCGGGGTCAAAATGCACTTCGCAGTTATCATCGCGGAAAGTGCAGGTCGGGTTCTTGTCGACGATCAGGAAGTCGTCATGGACGTGAACCATGGCGTGAATGCGGTTGTTAGCATCGCTCCAGCCGATGATCAGGTCGATGAACAGGTCATCGGCGTCGTCGGCACCGCCGGTCAGCGGATTCATGTCTTCAATGGTGACCTCAAAGCTGCGATCAACCCAAGCCCAGTCGGAATTGTCGCCATCGATAGTAGGCAGGGCGTTACTGGGGATACCCACGGCAAAAAAGAGCGGTACTTCAGCCGGCTCCTGCGCGAAGGCAGCACCAGCGACGAGCAACACGCCTAGGGTTAAAGCTAGGACTTTGCGCATTATTGAATCCTCCTCGATAATGATTCTGTATGTGAAAAGGGAAGAGAATAGGCCCGCCACAGGGTTTCAGCGTGCGGGATTACGAAGCTGCTTAAAAAGTGCATCAGTTGGTACTTCGTACCTCCTTTCCTCGGCGATTTTTCGGGAATTTTTCCCATAATAGTTAGGTAAAAAAATAAATACGTGATTATCTGTCAAGATTTTTTTACCCGCGAATCTTCTGTTAGTAGGCTACAGAAATAAGCGCTTGAATTTTCTCGTCGCCAGCGTCGCCCTCGACGAGCACTTCGAGTACGTACAGGCCTGGGGCCACGCGATCTCCGTGGCTGTCGCGGCCGTCCCAAATGAGCTTGCGATGGCCGGCGAGGCTGTCTTCGCCGCGGTCGTACACCGGGCGGCCGGCAAGGTCGTACAGGCGCAGTCGCAAGGGACGTGGCGCTAGCACATTGACCAGCGCGATCTCCAATGTCAGTTCGTCGTTGACCCCATCGTCGTTAGGGGTAATCGCATTGGACGAGAAGGACATATTAGCGAGCAACTCCTGAGAAATCGGTAAGCTGACGATGTTGGTGCTGCTTTCGACCAAGTCGGTGGCGTCACCTGGATCCACGCGCTGCCGCACGCTCTCGTCTTGGCCGCTGTCCTGCAAAAAGACGTCAAAGCGCGTCGATTGCCGGAATACCGAGGATGCAAACTTCAGCTCAATGAGTTGGTCAGTGCGGATGCGGTTGGGCAGATGGACGAGGAAACCGCTTGCGGTCGTGTCTATCTGCGCGTCGAGCGCGGTGCCGTTGTGCGCGACGCTGGTAAATTGCACCGGTGTGTCCGACTCGACGGCGAGGCGGTCGAATCCGCTGGCGTTTTCGGGCCGCAAGTAGTAGGTAAACTCCGTCAATACTCCCGGGAGGGTCTGCTGAGGAGAAATTTCGCCGAGTACGCGGTCGGCGAGCGGTTGGGTAAAGTTAACGGCTAAGTGGTCGAGAGAAGCTCCCACAGTCGGCGAATCCGAGGTCATGCGCACGTCGATTTCAAGGTAGCGGCGCGGCGAGGGCGAAAGAAAAGCCTCGCCCGAAAAGCTGTAAATGCGGCTCCACGCACTCCAATCGCCGCCCGCGGTGAGGGTGGTGTCGATTGGGCCTTTGAAACTGGGGATGAGTTTGTTGTATTTTCGCTCGGTGACTTCCTTGCCGTTTTTGTAATAGTAGCTATAGGTTTCCAAAATCTCGTTGCCGGTACGAGTGCGAATTTCTATGCGCGTACCGGGCGGCTCGTCTCCGCTCCACTCCACGGAGTTGAGGTTCTTGCCTGCCCCCAAGTCGATCAGGGGTGAGCGGAAATCGACCTCCGACGGGAACCCCTCGCCGAAAATCTGAATCTCGTCGGTGGTCCCACCCGC
>VXZF01000589.1 GCA_009845645.1 Gemmatimonadota bacterium
TTGCCGACGATTCCCCCGGCGACGAGCGCGCTGGCGCTGCTATTTCCTCGGTGCGCCTGCTGATCAACGGCGAGTACCGGCCGGATATTGCGCCCGAATTGGTGCGCATTGACGCCCGCAATCCCACGGCCGTGGGGCTCAACAATCGGCTCACCGGCCAGTTTCAGCGGCGTCCGTACACCGATCAAGGCACGCGCTATGCCGATTTTTTCTACCTGCGCCGCCACTTGCAGGGCGAGGATGTCTCCCGCAACGTCAACTTAGGCGAACTGGTGAACTTTATCGTGCCCATTGAGGCGGACGCTGAATTGCGCGCCGATGGCTACGATGTCATTCTGGCCTTTTTCGATCTGACCGAGGAGTATTTTGTCGAGCAGGTCGAAGTGGAAGCCGTGGTGGGCAACGACTATCGGGTGGAGCTGGTCGGCTTGCACGAAGCCGAACCCAAGGCCACCCAGGAACAGGCGCGCTGGCGCTTGGCCAACCTCGAATCGTTGCGCCGCGCTCCGGGCAATGTCCAAGACCTGTCCAATGCGACGCAGATCCGCCTCGACGCCGGGGCTTGGACTGGCCGCACTGTGGTCGGCGTTGACGGCTACTTTGAAAGAGGTCGCACCCGCATCCGCGGGGAATTCGCCCGCAGCATTGAGTACTTGCGCTATCCAGACGGCCGGCCCGGACATCGCCCCCCGAGGGAATTCGAGGGCGTGCGCCGGTGGAACGGAGTGCGCAGCACCACCCGGGACGCCTCGTACTACCTGACTGCGGAGTGGGCCAGTTCCCATCTCGAAGTGGGGGGTGAATTGTTCTCGGTGGGGCCGGAGTTCACCCGTCAGTTGATCGGCGACCACGTAGCCGCGGTGCCGGGGGCCGAGATCTCTGATGGCTTTGTCGAGGACAACGACGACGACGACCGCTGGCCCGACCGGGGGCCCGGAGCGCGGGGCGGCCACCACGGCGCGACCGACTACGACCCAGATGGGGTCTTCCCCGGCAAGGACGAGGACAACGACGGCATTCCCGATACCAATCGCAATGGCAATGCTCTACCCGATTACGTCGAGCCCTTTTTGCTCTTTGCGGTGGAACCAGACGCGTACTTCTACGGCCGCGACTGGAACCACAACGGCATCGCCGATGTGCGCGAGGACGATCTAGAACCCGATCTGCCCTACCAGCAGGACCAGCGGGGTGGCCACGTTTTCAGTCGACTGCGCCTGTTCGGCGGTTTGTCTATCGGGGTGGGGCGGCTCAAGGCCAAAGGCATTTCTAGCGAGCGGCGCAACGAGATCGACTACGCCAGCATTGCCCTGCCGCGCCGCGATTGGCAGCAGGGCTATTTCGCCGGCGAGATATTCTTGCAGCGCGTCCACGACGATTTTGCCAACCCGTACCAGACCTTTGAAGAAACCCTGTCGGAACCCGCTCCCGATGCCCCGTACCACAGCCCTGGTTCCCTAGTGTACGACCGTACCACAGTGGGGGATTTGCTCGAGTGGCGCGACAGCATCGACCGCCAGCACTACCTCGAAGGAGCGTGGTGGCCGCTGGCCGGTCTGCGCTTGGACGGCAATATGCGCTATGCCATCAACCGCCAGCAGGCCGCAGTGCTGTCCGATGGTTCGGATCAGGGTGCCGACGAAATCCGCCTGCTGACCTTGGTTGTGCGCACGGCGTACGACTGGGAAGCCACGGACAACTGGCTGGTGGTCTTTCAGGGCAAGGGATTGTATCTGCGCCGCAACCGCGACAGTCTGCCGGTTGCGCTGGAGGACGAGTGGACCTTGGTCCCCATCCTCAAGGCTCAGTATAGGCTGACGCCGCGCACTGAATTTTCCTGTGGGATGCAGGGCCTGACCTTTTTGCCGCTGAGCAAAAAAGACCGCACTGATAACCGCAATAGTTTTACCGAGGCCGTGCGGGTTGTGCAACTGACCAATCACTCGAACTATTTCGGCTATGCGCTCTCGACCAATGTGGGCCTGCGCCTCACTCGCCGGACCTTTGACGATTCCACCCGCGCTGGAGACGACCTCGACGTCCCCTCTTTGTTCATGCGGGTATTTTTGGGTTTTGAGTGAGCCGATGCTGACGAATAAAAAATAGGTTCCTGCGCGGCTGGACTCTGGCTCTTGGCCTGTGGCTGTCATTTGCTCTACCCCCAGCAAATCGTCCAGGTCTCCCGGCTGCTGCCGGTGTCTGCGGCCTCGGCCCAGTACGCTTTAGAGAGCGACGGGGCCGTCTCCTATACCGTAGAGGGACTGCGGCTTTTGGTCCGCCATTTGAGCGACCCAGAACTCAACGCCATGTTTCCCACGGAGTCGAGCCAAGGCGAGTACTCGATCAATCCCTACACCTTTGGCGACTATGTCGATCCGACAGTCGGCTATGTTCGCAACCGCTTTACCGTCTTTGAAATCGAGGTACACAACCGCGCCTTTGCCAAAGTGGAACTCAACCCCCTCAAGGCCGTGCTGCTGACGGATCGGGGCGGCGAATTCCTCCAGCCCTACGGCATTTTGGCAGGTTCGTCGCCTAGGAACTTTGAGTCGTACTACCGCGCTCGCAGGAGCCCCAGCGGCAATGATTTTTATCGCTTCAACATGCGCATGGGCATTGTGCGCAGCAACAACTACAACATCGACCGCAAGATTTTCAAAGGCGAGTCGTACCGGGGTTTGCTCGTGTTTGATCCGCTCGCCGCCGAGGTAGCGCAAGTCGCCTTGGTGCTGCGCGACTTCGTCCTCAAATTCAATCCCCACGACGCGCCATTGGAAACCACCACCCTGCGCTTTGAGTTCCAGCGCGAGGTGCAGCGGGAACTCGTCGAGCGCGAGCGGGATGAGTCCCAGAGTGGGCCTGTCACTTACACCCGGCTAGGTGGCCCGCTACAGCTAGATCGCGGCGCAGCCGGGAATCCGACGCGGGCGGCCAGCGCGCTCGAGGGCGAACTGCAAGATCGCCTGACGGGTATCAACTCCTGTTTCGCCCGCGAATTTGCCGCCGGGCGCG
>VXZF01000691.1 GCA_009845645.1 Gemmatimonadota bacterium
GTGATATACGGCTAGGCGCAGCCAAACACGTTAGTACGCCGTGGGCCTTGCGCCGCTATCGGACGCTGGCGGAATGGGAGCAGCGAGCGGCGGCGATCCGCCGGCACATGCTCGTCTGCGCGGGCTTGTGGCCGCTACCGGCGAAGACCCCGCTCAAGGCACAGGTTTTTGGGCGGATTGAGCGGAAGGGCTATGCGGTGGAAAAGGTCTTTTTCGAGAGCCTGCCCGGCTTTTTCGTCTGCGGCAATCTCTACCGGCCGCTGGGAGAGGGGCCTTTTCCGGGGATTGCTTGTCCGCACGGCCACTGGGAGCACGGGCGTCTGGAAAACACCGAGCTGGGGTCGATTGCTGGGCGCTGCATCAACTTTGCGCGGCAGGGCATGGTGGCCTTTTCGTACGACATGGTCGGGTACAACGACAGCGACCAATTCGTGCATCGGGAGATTGGGGGGCGGCGCGAGGCCCTGTGGGGGATTGGCGCGCTGAGCTTGCAATTGTGGAACAGCATACGAGTGGTTGACTTCCTCGCCTCGCTGGCGGATGTAGATGCCGAGCGCATAGGCTGCACGGGTGCTTCTGGTGGGGGGACGCAGACCTTTTTGCTGATGGCGGTTGACGAGCGGATCAAGGCGGCGGCTCCCGTCAACATGGTTTCGGCCTTTATGCAGGGCGGATGTCGCTGCGAGAATCAGGGCCACTTGCGGCTGGACATCAACAACGTGGAAATCGCGAGCTGCATGGCGCCGAGGCCCTTGTTGATGGTGTCGTGTACTGGCGATTGGACGGCGAACACGCCGGAAGTTGAGTTCCCGGCAGTGCGTGCGATCTACGGCCTCTACGGGGCACGGGACAAAGTGAGCGAAGTGCAGATAGACGCTCCGCACAACTACAACCAGCCGAGCCGCGAGGCGGTGTACGCGTTTTTCAAGCGTCACCTGCTCGGCGGGCAAGGGAAGGTAGCCGAACAGCCGTTTACCGTGGAGCAGGACGAGGATTTGCTGGTGTTCAGCGGGCGCAAAAAACCGGCCCATGCACTCGACGCACAAGGGATTTTTGACGCCGTAATTGCCCGCAGTGAGAAGCAATTAGCAGCTCGGCTGACATCGCCCCGCATCCATCGCTTCCAGTGGCAGACGCGTCCGGCGCTGGCGAGTCTGCTCGGAGTGGATGCCGCGCCTCAAGTATCGGTCGAGAGCTTGGGATTTCGGCGGGAGGAGGACTATGTCGCCGAAGATCTAATCTTGGAGCGCGTGGGTCATGGGGAACGGGTGCGCGCGGCGTTTTTTCTTCCGCGAGGTCCCCAAGGTAAGGTGCCGGCGACGCTGATTGCCGATGCACACTGGGGTGGCGATGAGCCGGGTGCGCTGGCGCAGGGTTTGTTGCAGGAGGGTGGGGCTGTGCTGGTCGTCGCTCCTTTTCTGACCGATGGGACAGAGAGGGAAGGACATGACGAGATGGATCCTTTGTAC
Organism: Gemmatimonadota bacterium; assembly: GCA_009845645.1. GTDB lineage: Bacteria > Latescibacterota > UBA2968 > UBA8231 > UBA8231. Next base: position 1,470 of record VXZF01000691.1, read on the forward strand.
CACACGTACAATCAGGCGACGGTGGCTTGCCGGGTGCAGGACATCCTCACGGGTCTGGCCTATCTGGATCAGCACCTGCGCGTGGGCAAGCGCCATCTCGTCGGGCAGGGCGAGGCCGGCATCTGGTGCCTGTTTGCGCGGGCGTTGGCTAGTGGCGTCGGCAGCACTGCAGTGGACTGGGACGGCTGCGATTTGGGAGACGACGAGACGTGGACTGGAGCGCTTTTTGCGCCGGGGATTCTCGCGTTGGGCGATGTGCGGACGGCGCTGGCGTTGTGTGCGCCGGGGCGGCTGTTGGTGCATAGGGCAGGGGATCATTTCCCGGAGCGCGTCGCTAGGCGATGCTATCGGGCGGCGGGCAAGGGAACGCAAATCGTGGTTGAGGCTGAGGGGATGAGCGGGAATGCGATTGTCGCGTGGATCAACTAGCGCGAATACTAACCTCCAACAAAGGAAGACGACATGGCAGCAAAGTATCGAGTGGGCATTATCGGCTGCGGCGGCATCGCCAACTACCATATGAACGGCTGGAACGGAGTGGACCAAGTCGAGGTCGTGGCATTGGCCGATCCAGTGGCTGAGGCGCGGGAGGAATTCGGCGAGCGGCATGGGATCGACCAACGCTACGAGGATGTCCGCCAGATGCTTGACGAGGAGGCGCTCGACATCATTTCGATTTGCACTTGGCACAAGTTGCACGCGCCGATGACGATTGCCGCCTGTGCGCGCAAGCCCAAAGCCGTGCTGTGCGAAAAGCCCATGGCGACTAGTTTGGGCGATTGCGACGACATGCTAATCGCCGCCCGGCGCAACCGCGTCAAGCTGGCCATTGCCCATCAGCGCCGCTTCAATCCGGCGTGGACTTTGGCCAAGGAACTGGTGGCAGCAGGGGCCATCGGCGAGGTGCGGCAGGTCAATGCGCGCGGCGGACAGGGCTTGCTCAACGATTGCTCGCATCTGTTGGACATGATGCGCTATGTGATGGGCGATCCGCAGGCCGTGTGGGTGATGGGCAATATCGAGCGCAAGACCGAGCGCTTTGAGCGCGACATCCCCATTGAAGATCGCAGCCTGTGCATCGTGCAATTCGACAACGGGGCCATTGGTCAGCTTTTGCAGGAGCTGGCTGGCCCCAACTACCAAGGCGGGATTTTTTACGGCTCAGAGGGCATAATTGAGCTCGACGAGAGCAAGGTGCGGCTGCTCAATAGCAAGACCGGCACTTGGGAGGAGCGTCCGGGTGAGGGCGAGGATCCTAGCGTTGGGCAGCAGCGCGAGATCGTGGAGTGGATAGAAGGCAAGGTCGAGCATCGCGGCCAAGCGGAAAATGGCCGGGCGGCGATAGAGATCATCATGGCCACGTACGAGTCGGCACGGCTACATGAGGTGACGGCGCTGCCTTTGCGGACGATGGCTTCGCCGTTGGAGGTGATGATCGAGGCGGGGGACTTGCCAGTAGAGCGCCCGGGCCGCTACGACATCCGCGCCTTCCTGCTGCGCGGCGAGGACATGCAGCCGGAGGGCTAGAT
>VXZF01000269.1 GCA_009845645.1 Gemmatimonadota bacterium
ATTCCGCCGTGGTGCTTCCCGGGATGTATTGCAGGCAGTCGTGGAGCGTGTGCGACAGTTGCATCAGGCTTGCGAGCGGGTCGTCCATAGGTGCGATGCCATGCCGGGCGACGAACTCGGTGAGTGTGGGCGAGGGGCGCACTAGCGCGCTCGGGTGCGTGAAGTCCCAATTGGCGCACGATTCTCTACGGGAGCGGATCTCTTCCCAGGCATCGGTGTGCAAGCGCGCAGGGAGCGGCGGGGCGTATGCAACTTCGACCGTAGAGTGGGTTGTGATTTCCAAAATTTGGTGCGTTTGGTGGAGGTCGAGGAGGTGCCGCGTATTGCCGAAACAGTCTGTCTCGCGGTTTAGGTTGGCCGCCGGTTGCGTTTCAATCTCAAAGTCAATGAGCCGCTGCCCTCGATCCTCGCGCGGCTCCAGACACAGGAGCATCACGCACTGCTGTACTGGGGCCGTGTAGGAATAGTGAGATAGGTGTTCGATTTCGTAGCGGACGGCTCCGGTCATGGCGTTTGCACTGGAGAGTCCTCGATGGCGTAGTCGATATATGCAGTAGTCACGAGTGAGTGGAGGTTCCGGCAATCCTCGCCCACCTGTGTGAGGACGGCCTCTTGGTCTTCCCGGTCCGGCCACTCGTAGCGAATCAAGGTGCCGAGTCGGCCAGCGAGTCGTTCGGCCGCGGCTCCCGCGTGCGCGTCAGGGCTTTCACCAATGGCAGCAAGTTCCGCCGCCAGCGCGTCGAGCACGCGGCACAGCGAGCCGGGCAGCAGGGGATCGGTGACCAGCAGATCTATCACTCGGTCGGGCTGGATTTCGACGCTGTAGTTGCGCTTGTAGGCGTCGAATGCCTTGCATGAACGCAATAGACCCGTCCAGTCCGCATCTGAGGTCTCGCCCTGTGCGCGCCTAGCGGCACATTGAGCGAGGAGCAAGGAGACTCTAAGCTGGGCGCGTTCGATGAACCGGCCGAGCCGCATGAAGTTCCAGCCCTCGTCGCGGTACATGGTCGATTCGGCCACTCCGGCGAAGGTGTCGATTTCTCGCGAAGTCTCCGCGTAAAAGCTCTCTGGGGAGACCTTCCAGATGTCCTCGATGTCGAGGTCGCGGATCCGCAGCCAAGCCAAGTTCAGGCAAGTCCACATCTCAGCGCTGATGCAGTGGCGCACTTGGCGGGCGTTTTCGCGGCCGAGGACAAAGCAGTTTCGCACTGAATCGGGGTTGTCGCGCTCGAACGTGAGATCGCCCGCTAGGGTGTAGGAATCGGCCAAGGTGTAGTCGTCGCTCTCATTGGTCTCGATATCGCCCCAAGGTGGTTGCCGCCCTAGGGTAGTGTAGATCCGGCTCCAGCCAAAATGAATCTCAGCAATTGGCCGGTCCACCAGCGCTTCTACTTGCAAGCGTAGCAGGCGACACAGATATTCCGCCCGCGCAAGGTAGCGGCCCATCCAGTACAGCCCTTGAGCACTGCGCGAGAGCATTCAGTCCTCCAGTACCCAGAGGTCTTTGCCGCCTCCACCTTGGCTGGAATTGACCACGAGGCTGCCTCGGCGCAGTGCCACGCGGCAGAAGGCCCCGGGCACGATGCGGGTCTCGCGGCCGTGGAGGACAAAAGGACGCAGATCAACGTGGCGCGGCTCGGCGCGGCCCTCAATGAAGCAGGGCGCACTGGACAGCGAGAGGACCGGCTGAGAGATAAAATCGGCTGGGTCGGCGCGAATTTCCTCGGCGTAGGCTGTGCGCTCGGCGGGCGTTGCGTGCGGGCCGATGAGCATGCCGTAGCCGCCGGATTCACCCACGCGCTTCACCACTAGGTTGTCGAGGTTGTCGAGGGTGTATTCCAGATCCTCTGGCCGTCGGCACAGGTGGGTCTCCACATTGGCGAGGATTGGCTCCTCGCCTAGATAGTAGCGGATCATGTCGGGGACGTAAGCATAGACGCTTTTGTCGTCGGCCACGCCCGTTCCCGGTGCATTGGCCAAAGCCACGTTTCCGAGCTTAAAGGCGTGCAGCAGCCCAGGCACCCCGAGCAGGGAGTCGGGACGGAAGACGAGGGGGTCGAGGAAGTCGTCATCGACCCGGCGGTAGATCACATCGACGCGCCGCAGTCCCTTGGTGGTGCGCATGTACACGAAGCCGTCGTTGACCAGCAGGTCGCGGCCTTCTACGAGCGATGCGCCAATCTCATACGCTAGGAACATGTGTTCGTAAAAGGCCGAGTTATAGACTCCGGGCGTGAGCAGGACGATGCAGGGATCGGTGCATCCATCGGGGGCGAGGTCGCGCAAAGTCTGGAGTAGGACCTGTCCGTAGTGCTCTACCTCTCGCACGCGGCAGCTTCGGTAGAGGCGGCGCAAGCTGGTCTTCACCACCTTGCGGTTGGCGATCATATAGGACACGCCCGAGGGCACTCGTAGGTTGTCCTCAAGCACCACGAAGCCGTCGTCGAGCGTGCGCACTAGGTCGGTGCCGCAGACGGCGACCCACGTGCCGTAGGGGACGGAGACGCCGCGCATCTCAGTGCGGTACTGGGGACAGCCGCGCACCACGTCGGCCGGAATCACGCCATCGGCGATGATGCGGGCTTCGCCGTACACGTCCTCTAGAAATCGGTTTAGGGCACCGATGCGCTGGGTTAGGCCGCTTTCGAGATGCCGCCACTCGGCAGCCGAGAGGAGCCGGGGCACGCAGTCGATGGGAATGATGCGCTCGTCGGCCTCGTCGTCGCCATAGACGGTGAAGGTGATGCCTTCGGTGGAAAAGGAGTGCGTTACTCGCTCTTGGATTGCGCCGATTTCCTCGTCGGAAAGTCGGCACAGGGTGTCGTATAACTCACGACAGTGCTCGCGGGGCGTGCCGTCGGGCAGAAACATCTCATCGTAAATTGCGGAGTTGAGATCGTAGGCGTCGAAGTGCATGGGACGGCTCGCCGATCGAGGGAGGGTTGCGGTATAGGGCGGGTTGCGAGGGCACGGTCGGAGGGGGGAAAGGGATCCGGC
>VXZF01000752.1 GCA_009845645.1 Gemmatimonadota bacterium
CCACTCGCTCGAAGTGGCCATCGCCTTAGTGCGCTCGGCCCACCGGGGACACGAGAGGGTGTCGCTGCCGTTTGCGGACCGCACGCTGAAGCTGTATCCGCATCCCTATCGTTTAAAGGGCGGCGATGTGGCGGGGTGGCAGAGCATTGGCTACGATGGACCGCCGACGATGGATGTCTGAGGGGAAACGCCCGCATCGCAACCGATGAGCTGACTCGGGAGACATAGGAGATGTCTGATACCGCATTGCCGCAGCATGCTAGGGGCGTCATCATTGGCGCAGGCATCGTCGGTTGCAGCGTCGCGTACCATCTGACGAAACTCGGCTGGCGGGATATCGTCGTCGTCGAGCAAGGACCGCTATTCGAGACCGGCGGCTCGACCTCGCACGCCCCGGGCCTCGTTTTCCAGCTCAACCCGTCGAAGACCATGACGGGCTTTGCGCGCTATACGGTTGAGCTTTGGAGCGAGTTGGAACTTGAGGGCGAGCCATGCGCCAAGAGCGTGGGCAGTCTTGAAGTGGCTTGGACGCAGGAGCGTCTCACCGACCTAAAACGCAAAGCCGGGTATGGCATGAGTTGGGGCTTGGAAGCCCATCTGCTTAGCGCCGACGAGGCACGCAGCCGGATTCCAATGCTGTCCGACCGCATTTTGGGCGCGCTGTACGTTCCTTCCGACATCCAGACGAAGGCGACCAAGCCAGCTGAAGCCATGGCGCGAGAGGCGGAACGGAATGGTGCCACATTCTACAGTAATGTCAAAGTTACCGGCTTCGCTATTGTGGATGGACGGATTGCGGCGGTCCATACCACGCGCGGCGACATCAAGACGGACCTGGTAGTCGCTGCTACCGGCATCTGGGCACCAAAGGTTGGTGGGCTTGCCGATGTGCCCATCCCGCTGTCGCCGATGCAACATCTCTACGCCGTTACGACGCCACTGCGGGAACTCGCTGGTGCGACTGAGGATATATCGCAGCCGTTCTTGCGGCACCAAGACGAGGCTATGTACTTCCGGCAGGTCGGCGAGTGCTACGGCATTGGCTCGTATCAGCACGAACCCCTCTTAGTGGATGCCAATGACATTCTCGACCACGAGAAAGCGCCGGTTGCTCCGGCCGAGATGCCGTTCACGCCACCTCACTTTGAGAAGGCGGTGGCCGCGGCGGGGGAAGTGCTGCCGAGCCTCAAGGGCGTGGAGTTGACGCGCAAGTTCAACGGCCTCTTCTCTTTCACTACCGACGGATTTCCCGTACTCGGCGAAGCGCCTCAGGTGCGCGGGTTCTGGTCGGCGCAGGCCGTCTGGATTACGCACGCTGGCGGCGTTGGCAAGGCGGTTGCTGAGTGGATTGCAAACGGCGAGCCGACCAGCGATCTGCGGGAGTGCGACATAAGGCGCTTTCATCCGCACTCGTACAGCCGTTCCTACGTCCGCGCCCGGGCTGCGCAACAGTACCGCGAGGTATATGACATCATCCACCCGCGCCAGCAGATAGCCAACCCGCGCAACCTTCGCCTGACGCCGTTCTATACGCGACAGCGGGAATTGGGTGCCGTCTTCTTTGAGAACACGGGATGGGAGCGTCCCCAGTGGTACAGTTCGAACGAGGGTCTGCTCGACTCTCTTGCCGTTACCGGTGCATCGCGAACCGGCTGGGAGGCACGAGAATGGTCGCCGACGATCGCCGCAGAACACGTCGCCACTCGCGAGCGTGTAGCCCTGTTCGACCTCACTCCCTTCGCCAAGTTCGAGATGACCGGAGCAGGCTCGCTCGCTGCGCTCCAGCGCCTTGCGAACAATCAGATGGACAAGCCCGTCGGGACTATCACGTACACGTCTATGCTCACACCTCGGGGCGGAATTAAGTGCGACCTGACCGTGACGCGTCTGGGTGAGAACCACTTTATAGTGGTCACGGGTGGAGCTATGGGACGCCACGACCTGGGCTGGATTCAGGCGCATCTAGCGGACTATGGATCGGTTGGGGTAGCTGACATTTCGTCGGGGCTGTGCTGTATAGGTTTGTGGGGGCCAAGCGCGCGCGACTTGTTAAGCCGGGTCTGTGAGGACGATGTGAGCAACGAGGGGTTTCCCTACTTGACCGCGCAGCCTATACGGATAGCTGAGGTTTCCGCACTGGCGCTGCGCATCTCATACGTGGGAGAACTCGGCTGGGAGATCTACGCGCCCGCCGAGCAGGGCTTGCGGTTGTGGGATGTTCTGTGGGAAGCAGGCCAGTTGTTCGGAGTCGTTGCAGCAGGTGGAGGTGCCTTCGATTCGCTGCGTCTGGAAAAAGGCTACCGACTGTGGGGGAATGACATCCACACTGAGTACAATCCTTACGAGGCTGGTATAGGTTTCGCGGTGAGGATGGGGAAGGGCGATTTCTTGGGCAGGGACGAGTTGAGGAAGATTCTCGCCCAAGGACTGACGCGCAAGCTGTGCTGTATGACGCTGGACGATCCTAACGCCGTCGTTATGGACAAGGAGCCAATCTTGGACGGTGACTGCGTATTGGGCTACGTGACGAGCGCCAACTACGGCCACTCGATCGGCCTCGGCATTGCGTATGGCTACCTGCCGATGAACTACGCCGAGGTAGGGACCAGCATTGACATCCTCTACTTTGGCGAGCGTCTGCAAGCAACGGTTGCGCAGGAGCCTTTGTACGACCCGGAAGGCAAGAAGATGAAGGCGTGAAACCCTGGCGTGTTGCGTCGCGTCGAATTGATATAGAAATCCAAACAACTGGAGGTTCTCAGATGGCACAAACTCTGGTAATCGACGGTCTCAAGCGGCGTACCTTGCCGATTAACCTCCGGCAGAGCGGCAACAGCGACGCCCAGATGCTCATATCTGCCCGCATCAGGAAGTCCCCGTGGTGGCATCTGTCAAAGGCGGCAGGCTGCTGGGCATATACGACGTACAATCACATGTATCATCCGCGTGCGTACGTTAAACCCGAGGATGGGGGACTGTTTGCGGAGTTCGCGCA
>VXZF01000545.1:0-10160 GCA_009845645.1 Gemmatimonadota bacterium
GCAATAATGGGCGAGCGCATTCGCGGCTTTGGCAGCGACAATCACGCCGGGGTCCACTCCGAGGTCATGGCGGCCTTACAGCGAGTCAACGTGGGGCACGTGCATTCCTATGGGGACGATCCACACACGGATGAAGCCGTCGCGCTTTTTCGCGAGGTGTTGGGGTCGGAGGTAGAGGTTTTCTTGGCCTTCAACGGCACTGGGGCCAATGTTACGGCCCTCACGGCTCTCACGCGCTTTTGCGACGCGGTGATATGCTCGGACACGGCACACCTTCACATCGATGAGTGCGGTGCTCCCGAACAGGTCGCAGGAGTCAAGCTCCTGACCGCGCCCGCGCCCGACGGCAAAATTACCCCCGAGGGAGTTGTCGCCCACATTGCGGGTCGCGGCGACGAGCACCAAGTGCGTCCCCGCGTGGTGTCGATTACTCAGGCTACGGAGTTGGGTACTGTTTATGCGCCGAGTGAGATTCGCGCCATCGCCGATTGCGCCCACGAGCACGGGTTGTATTTGCACGTCGATGGGGCGCGGATCGCCAACGCAGCCGTGGGTTTGGGATTGGAACTGCGGGAGGTTACTGGGGATTGTGGGGTCGATGTGCTGTCGTTTGGCGGTACCAAGAATGGCCTGATGCTGGGGGAAGCCGTGGTCTTTTTTAAGCCCGAGTTGGCCGAGGACTATCGCCGTGCGCGCAAGCAGGGGATGCAACTGGCCTCTAAGATGCGCTTTGTCGCCGCGCAGTTTACGGCCCTGCTGACCGACGACCTGTGGCGTCGGAGCGCCCAGCACGCCAATGCTATGGCACAGGTGCTGGCCGAGCGCGTGCGGCCCATTCGCGGGGTGGAGGTGATTTACCCAGTGCAGGCCAACGCCGTCTTCGCCCGGTTGCCGGTGGACGTGATTCCCATTTTGCAGCAGGAGTTTTTCTTTTATCCCTGGAATGCCACGCGGGGCGAGGTGCGCTGGATGACCTCGTTCGATACCGAGGCAGAGGACATAGAGGCGTTTGCGACGTTGATTGAAGAAACCATGAAAGAAAGGAATGCATCGTGATTATCGATACCCATACCCATTTCTACGATCCCACGCGGCCCGAAGGCGTGCCTTGGCTGCCGGCTGACAACGAACTGCTCTACCGCACGGTATTGCCCGAGCACCACCGCGCCCTCGCCGCTCCCGAAGGGGCGACCGGGACGGTGGTGGTGGAGGCTAGTGCGTGGCTGGCGGACAATCAGTGGATTCTGGACTTGGCCGCTGATGACCCCTGGATCGTCGGGCTGGTGGGTCATGTTGATCCCAATCGGGAGGATTTCAAAAGCGACATCGACCGCTTGGCGGGGAACGCGCTCTTTCGCGGCATTCGCTGCGGCGGTGGGTATTTTGCCGACTTGGAGGCTGGGTCTTTTCTCGCCGACATGGAGCATCTCGTTGCACGGGACTTGGAGCTCGACGCGCTGGTGGGGCCGACGGATTTGGCTCAAGTGGTGGAACTGGCCGGACGACTGCCGGAATTGCGCATTGTTATCAATCACTGCGGCGGGGTCGGGGCCGACGGTGGCGATCCCGATCCAATGTGGTTGGACGCCATAGCCCAAGCGGCCGAGCAGCCGCAGGTCTTTATGAAGGTCTCGGCGATCATGGAGCAAAGCAGGGTGGAGCCGGTGCCGGAAGAGTTGGACTTTTATCGCCCGATCCTCGACGCCATGTGGGACGCCTTTGGCGCAGACCGCGTGATCTACGGCAGCAATTGGCCCGTCAGCGACCGAGCGGGGAGTTTCAAGGCCGCCATCTCCATTGTCAAAGCGTACTTTGGCGAAAAGGGCGTGACCGAGAAGTACTTCTGGCAAAACAGCAAGGTCGCCTACAAGTGGCCAGACCGCTAAGGAGGCCATTATGAAATTTTGGGTTTTCACTCACAGCGACCAGCCGCTCGAACACTGGCTCGAAGGTTATCAGCAGCGCTTTGACGCTTGGGAAGAAGGCGGCGTGGAGGGCATTATCGTCGGCCGCATGCAGTTTAAGCAGGACGATGGTTCGATTATCTCCAGCTATCCGGTCAATACCAAGCTCTACGCCGAGCACGGCGTAGAGCCGCCGGAGGAGACGCCCCGCGATCTGGAAAAAGAAAAGAAGCTGCAAGGCATGATGGACGACGCGGCAGCGCGTGGCTGGCAGATTATGACCTTTGGCATGGGCCGCGGTGGGCTGGTCGGGCTGGAGGATTTGATCGCGTTCTACCCGCAGGTCCACGGCGTCATTATAGATGGCCCCGGCGAAAACCACTACGAGCTAGCGTTCCACCACGGCGGGGAACTGTTGGAACTCCGGCCCGGCGAAGATCAGCTCTTTGCTGGCATGGGGGCCGATGTTGGGCGGATGCAGCGGGGCATTGACCATCTGCGGCAAGCCCTGTGCAGGCTGACGCCCCAGCGAGTGCGCTACCTAGCCCAAGGCGGCCTGTTTTCGGTGCTGAATTTGATCGACCTCGACGAGGATGGGCTGTATTGGTTGCGGATGCGGCAGGAGAAGTCGCGCCGCTCCTGGGAAGACGCTCGCACCATTGTCGATCAGGCTTCGCGCAAGATCGAGTTGGGCGGCATTCCGCGCACGGCTGTCTTTTCTGGGTTGACTGGGCAGGACTACGAGCGGATGGCAGGATACTTCGATTATATATTGCCCAAGCACTACTACTGGCATCGCGGGTTTGACGGCCTTTACGGCACGGTGGCGCGCTGGGTGCAGACGCTTGGGGAGTGGAATCCGGGGCTAACGGAAGAGGACGCTTTTGCCGTGGTCGAGGCGCTTTTTGGCATCAAACTGCCTGGGGTGCGGACGCTTTTTGACTTGGAGGCGGGCTTTCCCGACGAATTTTTCAGCGAGGTCGTGTACGGCGAAACGCGCCGGGCCATAGAGGCGGCTGGTGTCGATAAGGTGATTTGCTGGGTTTCGACTGGTCGCACGCCGCACGCCGGCGACCCCATGCCCGCGCGCGATCTGCTCGGCATTTTGCGGGCGTCCGAGGCGGCTGGGCTCAAGCGCTTTGTCTTTCATCCAGAGGTCATGGGCGCGTCTGAGTGGCGGGTTTTGACGGAAGTGTGTGGGACGCCGTGGCGCGAGGATCCGAGCGGGTATTGGCCTTCGGGCACCGAGAAGCCGGATGCTTTTAATGGAGGACGCAGGAAATAGGCACGTTGTAATGGAGAAACACCTATAAACAAAAGGAAAATAAACGTATGGCTACACCCAAAAGGGTGCTTGTTACAGGTGCAACTGGGCAGATTGGTTACATGACATACAAACAGCTGAAAGAACAACCGGAAAAGTACGATGCGTATGCACTCGACTACAAATTGAAACCATCTGTTCGCGTTCCGGGGTCATGGACGCTCGAAATTCCAGACGAGAAATTCATCCTGTGCGATATTGCTGATTTTAATCAGGTACGACGCGCTGTTGAAGGTATGGATGTTGTCGCACATCTTGCCGCGGATCCGAGCGGGGAGAGTTGGGAGAGTTTGCTGAACAACAACATTATTGGGACTTACAATGTCTTTGAAGCGTGCAAAGTCACCGGCGTTGCACGTGTCGTCGCCGCCAGCAGTATTATGGTCTCGGAGGGACATCGCGAGCAAGAGCCGTACAAGGCGATGATGGAACGCCGACATGCAGATATACCGGACAATATAGAGATGATTACGCCCAATATACCTGCGGAACCGAGGGGTCTATACGCCGCAACCAAAGTGTGGACGGAGTCTTTGGCGCGAACCTACGCCCATCGTCATGGGTTGTCGTGTCTCTGCGTCCGTATCGGTCAAGTCGAGCGAGATCGTCCTCGTCCGCCACAGGGTGCCGACATCTATGTGAGCCAGCGCGATATTGTCCAGATATTCGAGCGGTGCATCAATGCTGACGGTAGTTTGCGATTTGCGATTTTCTACGGCATGTCGAACAACGACCTACGTTGGGTGGACATCTCAGATGCACAGCGAAAGGTGGGATTTGTACCACAGGATCGAGCGGAGGATAAGCACGACTATGACGCGTAACCAGTCAATGTACGACGAATGGAAACCTATCTACTCGGCTTTAGTTACCGACATCATGGACCAACTCGGCTACCGCGATCAGGCCATGACTCCCGATATTCGGCCCAGCCGCCCTGACGCCTTTATCGCCGGTCCGGCGCTCACTATTGACGCGCACGCCGATACTAGCCCCGACCCTGATCCCTACGGCCAAATTTTTGCCGCCTACGATCAAGCTAGCCCCGGCGACGTTTTCGTCATCGCCACTAATGGCGAAGAGCGCTCCGGTCTTTGGGGGGAGCTTCTCTCTACGGCTGCCCAAGCTCGCGGTGTCGAATCCGTGCTCACCGATGGCTTGGTCCGCGATGTGTGCCAGATGAACGCCATGGGCTACCACTGCTTCTGCAAAGGCTATTCGCCACTCGATTCGGCGGGCCGCATCCTCGCCAAAACGATCAACCAACCTATCGCCTGCGGCGGCGTGCAGGTTCATCCTGGCGATTTCATTCTAGCCGACTACGATGGCGTGGCGGTGATTCCAGCGGCGATCAAAGGCGAAGTCCACAAAAAGGCTATGGAAAAGCTTGCTGGGGAAAACGTCGTGCGCGATGAATTGGCTGCGGGGCGGTCGCCGAGAGAGGTCTTTGATCGCTACGGGATATTGTGATTTAAGTTTGATGGGTATCGTCTGGATCAGTAATACATAGTCGAAGATATTCTTGAAAAATGTGATTAATCTGACAAGGTGGCTGCTGTAGCCTTAATGAACGCCAACCCCCATCCCCTTCCGGCGCACAGGACGCCCAGTTGCGCGGAAAGCCAAGTTCGACCACAGCATCTTCAAAGGTCTTCCCTATAGCCGAGAAATTTTCGTGAGTGTAATACCAACGTGGATCGACTATAAACTTGAATTGATCGTAGCACTTGTAAATGATCATGACGAGTGATTTGAAAAATTCTTCAGAAGCCTGAACTGCATCAGCAAGAACAGTCGGGCTTTCCCCGTGCAAATCAGGCAAAACAATTACATGAGAGTGCCGACCATCACGGGATTGGGACATCAAATGTTCCCTCACGTGTTCAAGGGGAACCTCGTTCAACGTGTTCAAGCCTGTGTGGACGGAAACATCTCTGACTTTCTTAAAGAAGCGTGCTAAAGGATCAGCCCTCAGCTCCTCCTGAACAGAATGGTACCAAGATTCGAAACCAGCGACTCCGTGCATGGTCGCTTGAAGTACTAGGGTGATGCTTCTGGCAGCGGAGACAAATGCACTGAAGTAGAACCGAGAATCGAAATCTAATGGACTAGATCCTTTTAATAGTCTGAAGAAAAACTCGGCTTCGCATAGTTTCTCTTCCACAATTCCGAACGATCGAGTCATGTTTATCTTTTTCGACAAGGTCGATTTGGTGGCGTAGAGATCAAGGTCAGCTTAATGCTCCTAGTATGGTGCTGATAACAGGTAGAATCGCAACCCTCCCCCTTGAGATTTTCCGCCTTACGCACTGAACCAGAACGATCCTATACCCCAGCCAGCGCCTGAGCAAAATCCGCGCACAAATCCTCGGCGGCCTCAATGCCGCACGCCACTCGCACCAAGCCGTCGGCTATGCCTATGGCCGCTAGCTCTTCTCGGCTCAAGCCGCTGTGTGACGTGGTGACGGGCCGAGTGATGAGGGTTTCGACTCCGCCGAGACTGGGGGCTGACGCCGGCAGAACCAGCTTGGACAGCAACCGCTCGGCGGCCTCCACGCCCCCGTGCAGCTCAAAGCTCAACACTCCACCCGCTCCGGCAAACAGCCGCTGCGCCCGCTCGTATTGTGGATGGCTCTTCAGCCTTGGATAATTCACTCGCGTTACCTGTGCCTGCTCGGCCAAAAAGCGCGCCAGTTGCAATCCATTCTCGTCGTGTTGCCGCATTCTCAGCGATAGGGTCTTCAAGCCCCGTTGCAGTAGAAAGCAGGCGTGGACATCCAGCGATCCGCCCAAGTGATTCAGCTTGTGCTTAATGGCCTTGACGTGTGCAGCCGAGCCGACGACCACGCCTGCGACGAGGTCCGAATGGCCATTGAGGTATTTGGTCGCGCTGTGCAGCTCTATATCGAACCCGATTTCCAGCGGGCGGAAGTTGCACGGTGACGCAAAGGTATTATCGATCAGGGACACTAGCCCGTGCTCGCGGGCAAATGCCACTACCCCCTCTAAATCGGCGACTTCCATCAGCGGATTGGTCATGGTCTCCACGTAGATCGCCCGCGTCTCGGGCCGCAGCTTGGCCGCCCACGTCTCAGGCGCGTTGCCGGCGATAAAGTCGTAGCTCAGCCCCAAACCCGGCGCATCCTGCGTCACAAAGCTGTGCGTGCCCCCGTAGAGGCAGTCTTGGATTAGCAGGTGATCGCCGCTGTTGAGCACGGTCATCAATGCGGTGGTGATCGCCGCCATTCCCGAGCCGGTGACCAAGGCGTCTTCGCCGCCGCAGACATCGGCCAGTTTGGCGTGCAAGGCGCGGTGGTTAGGCGTGTTGTTGAGGCGGAGATAGCGGATGTCGTGGTATTCTTCCTCCTTAGGTGAAACAAAAGTCGAGCTCTGGAAGATCGGCGTCACCACGGCACCGTTGATGCGCTCCTCGCCAGCGTGGACGAGGCGAGTCTGAATATCCATTGAGGTTTCCTTAGCTGGTTTACAGGGCAAATTGGGTGAGCAACCGCTCGTATAGCCGAATGAAGTCCCGGCGGCCGTTGTCGCGGTTGTACGCGTAGCACATGGGATTGGGATTGATCTCGATGATGGAGAAACCGTCTGCGCCGTGGATGAGGTCGATGGCGTAAAAACCGAGCGAGAACACGCCGGCTACTTGCGCGGTTAGCTGTTGCATTTGCGCTAGCAGGGCCGCGTCTTCTACGCGCACGGCGCGCCCTGTGGCCTGATGCAGCGGATTGAGGTCTCCGTCTGCGCCCACGGCCTCGCTCTCCTTGCGATAGGCCAGCAACAGTTCGTCGCGGCTGGCGACGATCCGATACTCTGGCCCGGCCACGTATTGCTGCACCAGCGCGATGTTGTCCAAAAAGCCGCTGTTGGCAAAGAGGGATTCGAGCCGCTGGCCGAGGTCTGTTGCGTTGCGCTCTAAGAATACGCCCTGCGCCAGTGAGCTGTGGCACTTTTTGACCAACAGGGGGAACTCGAACCGCGCCACTACCTCCTTGACGATTTCTGCGACCGTGGCGTGGGTCTTGTAGCGGTCGAAGCGCGCATCGGCTAGTGGGTTGAAGAGCTTGAGCGTGTCGGGGACTGGCAATCCGGCGGCGGCGAAATCCTCGTATTGGTACGCCTTGTCTTCGGCGAGCCGGGCTTCGACGTAGTCGTTGAAGGGATGCTTGTTGCGCCAGAAGCGCAGGGGACGCCGTCCGCCCGACAGCTTGAGCCGAGTGCCATCGTCCGAGATCCACTCGCAGATGAGTCCCAGTTGCCGACCCGCTTCGGCAATGCATTCCAGATTCTCCAGCGCCATGTCTTCGGTGATGCCGTCGCGCTCGCCGGGCAGGTTGAAAAACTCCCGCGCCCGCGCTACCAAGTGCAGGGATCCGGCCACGCAGACTCGGCCTTTGGGCCCCGCTAGTGCTAGCGCGCGCTTGAGCGCTTGGCTGCTTGCAGGTACCTGCTCGATGGCTAGGCCGTCCGGTGCTAGGTCTGCTAGCACCGCTGGTGTCTGTGCCCGTGGATGGTCTGACGAAGTTAGCAAGACTCGCTGTGCTACCGGCGCTAAGGCGCGCAAAATCCCTGCGGCATCGTGCCCGGTTCCTGCGCCGACGACCAGTACCCATGCGTCGTCAGTATTGGCGACGGGACGCTCTCCGCTCAGCCGCTGTAACTCTCCGGCCAGCGCCTCGGCAGCCGCTGGATTGTGCGCGCCGTCGAGCAGTACCAACGGCTTCTCGTGTGCCACTTCAAAGCGGCCCGGCCAGTGATGGGATGCCACGGCTTGGTGCGCTGTCTCGTTTTCTAGGTCCTGGACGAGTCCCCGCGCCGCTTCAAGGGCCAGTCGCGCATTTTCCGCGTAGGTCGCTGGATGGCCCGTTAGGTGACCTAGGGGCCATTTCGTTCCGGCGATTTGCAATTCTACTTCTTGTTTTACACAGGTCTGCCGGATCAGGTCCATAACCTCGGGTGACTGCGCCGCTGTGGTGACGAGGGTGCGGCCCGAACGGGCGATGTGCAGCTTGTCGGCGGCGATTTCCTCCAAGGTATTGCCCAGCAGGTCCACGTGGTCTAAGCCGATGGCCGTCAGGACGGCTAGCTCCGAGTCCCAGGCGTTGGTTGCGTCGTAGCGGCCCCCTAGTCCTACCTCAAAAACTCCGAACTCCACGTCCTGTTGCGCGAAGAGATGGACTGCGAGGCCGGTTAGGGCCTCAAATTTGCTAAACGACCCCAATGCCTCCCGGCCAAAGTCGCGGGTGCAATCGTCGAGGTGGGATACGGCGTCGGCCCATTGTTCCTTGCTGAGAATCTCGCCGTCAATGCGGATGCGCTCGCGCTGAGTGTGCAGGTGAGGCGAAGTGTACAGCCCGGCCTTGTGGCCGTGCGCCTTTAGGATGGCGGCGAGTAAGCTGGCGACTGTTCCCTTGCCGTTGGTGCCGCCGACAATGATTGAGCGGAAACGCGTCTGCGGGTCGCCAAGGCGGGTCAGCAGAGCACGCATTCTTGGCAGGTAATCCTCGATTGGCCCGAGTGCTGGACGGCCGACCTCCCAGTCGGGCAGGGCGTCCAAATAGCGTTTGGCGCGAAAGTAATCCATGTAGTGGGGAAGGTGCGGCTTAGCCGCCGCGGGTGTGCATCTCGCGGTGCGGATCGGCTTGCAATTCTGCGACTTGATAGAGTACGCCTCGGTGTGGATCGTCGCGCCGCTCTTCGGCGCTGCGATCCGTTCGTTCCGCCCACCCAGCGCGAATGTATCGCACCAGTTGCTCGCGACCCGCTCCGTTGCGGAGCAGAGGCTTTAGGTCGGTGCCTTGCTGCGCGTATAGACACGTGTACCACAGTCCGTCAGCCGTCAGGCGGCTGCGATCACAGGCCCCGCAGAACGGCTCGGTGACCGACGCGACGATGCCAAAGCGCGTGCCGTCGCGCAGGCGAAAGCGCTCTGCGGGTGCAGAACCACGCCCCGCCTCGCGTTCGATAGGCCCGTAGTGCGCCTCCAGTTTCGCTAGCATCTCCTGCTGCGACACTACCTCTCCAAGCGACCAGTGAGTGGCCCC
The DNA here is from genome assembly GCA_009845645.1 of Gemmatimonadota bacterium. Taxonomy (GTDB): domain Bacteria; phylum Latescibacterota; class UBA2968; order UBA8231; family UBA8231. Next base: position 9,285 of record VXZF01000545.1, read on the forward strand.
GCCGACGTCCATGTATTCGATGAAGCGGACCTCTGCGCCTATCTCCCGTCCGAATTCGAGCAGATCCACGAGTTCGTCGTCGTTGAAGCCGCGCATTACGACCGAGTTGATCTTGATTGAGTCAAAGTTAGTCGCCGCGGCGGCGCGGATTCCCTCCAGGACCTTGGCGTGTACGGCTCTCCGCGTCAGCGCTTCAAAGCGCGCTGGCTGCAGCGAGTCCAAGCTGACGGTGATCCGCCGCAGTCCGGCTTCCAGCAGCGGTCCAGCCCAGCGTGCCAGTCGCCTCGCATTGGTCGTCAGCGCTAGGTCCTCGACCAGTGGTAGCCGTGCGAGGCGGGTGACGAGTTCGGGCAGGTCGGTGCGCAATAGCGGCTCGCCGCCGGTCAGGCGGACGCTGCGGACGCCAACTTGGCAGAAGGCATCGACCACGCGTTCGAGCTCGGCGGCGTTGAGGATGTCTTTACTGGGCAGCCAAGTGTAGTGCTCTTCGGGCATGCAGTACTGGCAGCGCAGGTCGCAACGGTCGATTACCGACACGCGCAAAGAGGCCAGCGGGCGGCCCAAAAGGTCGCGCACTAACTCGGTTTTGGCGGGTGTTTCAAGGGCCATAAAAGGCGTCCACAGACGGAGTTAAAGAGACTTGAGAATATAGAGAATCCCTAATAGTGGGCAATGTCGGGCGCAGCGAGCGCGTTCTTGCTGTACGGAAGTCGGCGCGTGATATTAAGGGACTTGACTCGCCTGTGATAAGCGTTGCGGGCGGCGAATAGGACATTATACTGCGCAACGAGAGAGATTTAATGAGTACCACTGACGCGATCCAGGAGATGCTCGCCGAGCACGGGTATGTCGCCGATCGCCAAGTTGTCATGTCCG
>VXZF01000545.1:10260-12762 GCA_009845645.1 Gemmatimonadota bacterium
CAGGAGATGCTCGCCGAGCACGGGTATGTCGCCGATCGCCAAGTTGTCATGTCCGTGTACCTCGCGCAGACCTTGGAGCGTCCCTTGCTCATCGAGGGGCCGGCTGGCGTCGGCAAAACCGAGGTCGCCAAGGTCGTAGCCCGCGCCCTCGACACCGAGCTGATCCGCTTGCAGTGCTACGAGGGGCTAGACGCTCACGCCGCGCTGTACGAGTGGAACTACCAGCGCCAGCTCTTGCACATCAAGCTCGATGAGAAGAGCCAACGCCCCCTAGCCGAGCGCGAGGCCGACCTGTTCTCCGAGGACTTCCTGCTCAAGCGCCCCTTGCTCCAGGCCATCACCCAGCCCGTCCCGCCGGTGCTGCTGATCGACGAACTCGACCGGGCCGACGAGGAGTTTGAGAGCTTCCTGCTCGAAGTGCTGTCTGACTGGCAGATTACCATCCCCGAAATTGGCACCATCCGCGCAGCGGCGCGGCCGCACGTGATCTTGACCAGCAATCGCACCCGCGAGCTCTCCGACGCCGTGCGCCGACGCTGCTTCTACCTGTGGATCGACTACCCGGAATTTGACAAGGAAGTAGAGATCGTGCGCCGCAAGGTGAATGGGATCGACATCCAACTCGCCGAACAGATCTGTCGTTTCATGGAAAAGATCCGCATGCAGCGCCTCGAAAAGGTCCCCGGCGTCGCCGAAACCCTCGACTGGGCCAAGGCTCTCGTCGCCCTGCACCAGCACCATCTCGACCTAGAAGTCGTGGCGGATACCTTGGGCATTGTGTTCAAGGACCAACGCGACGTGGCGCAGGTGAAGCAATCGCTGGCCGAGTTCTTGGAAGGATTGGGGGTCCGCGCCAAGCTGGCTCCGGAACGATGAATCACAAGATCGACGACATCGCCCTGCACGGCGCGTTGAGCGCGAATGTGGTCGGCTTCTGCCGCCTGTTGCGCGCCCAGCGTTCTGGCGTGGCCTTGGGCGAGGAGCAAGACGCGCTCCGTGCCTTAGCGGCTATTGATCTGTCAGACCCAGAGGACTTCCGGTTAAGCCTGCGGACGGTTTTGGCCAAGACGCCCGCCGAGCAGAAGCTCTTCGACGCGCTCTTCGATGTTTACTGGTCCGTATGGGACCGCGCCGGCGAGTTGGGTCAGCCCCAGCCCGAGTCCTCTGCCTCTGAAAAGGATAGTGCCAGCCGTCCCGGTAAGAATGGTTTGACGAGCGTCCGCGATTGGCTCAAACAGGGTGAGCCGACTGAAGAGGAGCGCGAGGCCGCTGGATACAGCCCCATTGAGGTCCATACAAAGCGCGACTTTAAGGACTTTAACGCCGAAGAGTTGGAGGAGATCGGGCGGTTGCTGCAAGCCGTCGCCCGCGCGCTCGCCACGCGCTTTAGCCGCCGCTATCGGCCCGCTCGCCCGCCGGGCCGCCTCGACTTGCGGCGCACTCTCCGCGCCAGCCTGCGCCGGGGTGGTGAATTGCTGGACCTGTCTTATTGCCGCCGCACCCGCCAGAAGCCCAAGCTGGTCTTGTTGTGCGATGTCAGTAAGTCCATGGACCTGTACAGCCGCTTTTTGATCCAATTCATGTACGCCTTCCAAAACGCCTATCGCCGCATTGAGACGTTTGTGTTTGCGACCTCGTTACACCACGTCGCGCCCCTGCTGAGGGGCAACGACCTGAGCGCGGGTTTGGACGCGATTGCCGCGCAGGTGCCGGACTGGTCGGGCGGCACGCGCATCGGGGCCGCGCTGGATACCTTCCTCAGCGAACACGCCGACCTCGTCGATCACCAGACCGCGCTGCTGATCGTCAGCGACGGCTGGGACACCGGCGATATTGAGATCCTCGAAGAAAGTATGCGCGCGTTGCAACGCCGCAGCCGCTGCCTAATCTGGCTCAACCCCCTGCTGGGCAGCCCGGACTATCGGCCCGCCACGCGCGGGATGCAGGCCGCCTTGCCGTACATCGACCTTTTTGCCCCGGCTCACAATATCGACAGTCTCAAGGCGCTCGTCGGATACCTGATGACGCTGCGCGGTGCGACGGCTGCGCAATACTTGCGCCGACGTCCTGAGCCGCCCGCGCCGACAAAAGCCCATCCCGCCGCACCGACGAGGGACGACTGGTTCCGGCGCTTTGGAGTTCAGCCGTGAAAGACTTGCAGACGATTCTCCGCCGCGCCCGGACACTCGACGAGACGGGTGAGCCCTATGTCCTAGCCACTGTCGTCCAGACCTCTGGCTCGGTCTATCGCGGCCCGGGCACCCGCATGCTCATCGAAGCCGATCTCCAGAGCTTGGGCACCATCAGCGGCGGCTGCCTTGAAGGCGATGTGCGCGAAAACGCGCAAGCTGTCTTCGCCGATGGCCAACCTCGCCTCCTGCACTACGACGCCACCTCTGAGGACGATATCCTATGGGGCACTGGTCTGGGCTGTAGCGGCACGGTAGATGTGCTCTTAGAGCGCCTACCCCAAGACGCGCCGTTTCATTATCCGACCTTTTT
>VXZF01000545.1:12862-17228 GCA_009845645.1 Gemmatimonadota bacterium
TATGCCCGCGCCGAGCGCTTCCCTTGGGCTAGGCAAGTCCTCCTCGCCCAGCCCGGTCATCTGCCCGAGGACCTGCAGTTCGACAACCGCTCGTGCGCCGTCATCATGAGCCACAACTATCTACAGGATCAAGCTCTGTTGCGGGACTTGATCGACGCGCCCCTCGCCTACTTGGGCGTCCTCGGCCCACATCAGCGCACCCAGCGCCTGCTCGCCGATCTGCAGAAAGAAGACATCGCGCCAAGCGATGAGCAGGCCGCCCGCCTGTTCAGTCCCGTCGGCCTCGACATCGGCGCTGAAACGGCCGAGGAAATCGCCCTATCCATCCTCAGCGAAATCCAAGCCGCGCTCACCGGTCGCCAAGGCGGCTCGCTCCGCGACCACCCTGGGCCGATTCACGATCGGCCGGCCTGACGCGGCCAGCAGCGACTTAGGATACAGCTCGATCTCTTCCTTTAGATTCCGCCGAACAGATACGCGATTTTGCTGAAAGCGGCTTTGGTGCGGTCTCGGTCTCGCACAAAGACGAGGAAGAAGTGACTCTCCGGGGTGAACTCATAGTCGAAGACCGTGTTGAAATTATCCTTTGTGGTGCCGTCGGTTTGCTCGATTACGCGCTCGTGGAACAGTCGCAGACCGACGTGGCGGGTGAACTGGTAGTTCGTCGTCGTGCGCATGACGAGCGTTTCCCGTCGGTCGCGCCAGTCGAAACGGTGCGCAGCCAAGCTGATCGTCAGTCGGCTGAAAAGGTTGGCGTTGGCGTCTAGGCTGACAAACCAGTTGAAAATGCCTTGGCGGCTGCCGATCTGGTTGTAGATACCGACGAAACCCCATGTCGATGTGTATTCGAGGTCGGCACCAGTAAATCGCGTGTTCCAGAGTCGTCCGGCTTCCCGCAGTTGTCCGACGCGGGCCAGCGAATAGAAATCGAAACGGCCCACATCGAACGATCCCTCAGCTTGGGCGTACTGCTCGCGAAGGCGACCCGTCTCGTCTGTCTGCCGGAACACTCGGCCGCGCAGCACAAGGGCATTGAGTGTGCTGCCTTCTGAATACTCGTTAAGGAAGGTAAAGCTGCCCCGCGCGCGGCGATACGCCTCGTCTTCCAGACCAGTTTCGTTCGGCCGAAATCCGTCGCGGATTTCTTCGAGTTCGACAAAGCCGCTCAGACCCGACTGGTTGCGCCATTCGGTCGAGACGTGATAGGCATAATGGGGGCTGTTGCCGGTGGAGTTGCCTACGAACTGGCCCGTGGCGGTCCAGTCGCGCCCGAGACCGAGGCGACTGTTGAGGGACAACAGGCCCACATCGCGGTCGCTCTGGTGCTTGTGGACCGCCATGGCACCGATGACGGTGCGCTCGCCGATGTCGCGGTTGAGGCGTAGGTTGACGAGGTTGGCGCGTCGTTTGGCATCGCCGTCGTAGCGGTCGATGAGCTTGCCGTACGTGTTTACGGCAGCCCACGTGTAGCCGCCCACTTTTCCCGTGCCCTTGACGCCCAAATCGATTTCCTGTACTCGGCGCGTGTAGAACAGGCGCAGAGGCAGATCGAACAGTTCCGCTCCATCGCGAAAGAATGGCCGGCGTTCGGGCAAAGACAGCTCGCGTTCGTCGTTGACGTTGATCAGCGTTGGGTCGCTCTCTAGCTGTGAAAAATCGGGAAACACTGTCAGGTTGCCGATCAAGCTGGCCGATGGCTGATAGATTAAATCGATGCCAGCATCTCCGTCGTCGGGGCGGCCTTCGAGGGCGCGGTAGCTGGCGTAGGGCAGAAAAGCTAGGCGGCCGGTCTCTGTTGTGACCGTGGTTAGCTGAAGTCCTCGCAGTTCGCCGAATTCGGAGATGCGGCCAAAGTCACCGCCTGTGTCGGACCAAGAATAGGATTCCTGATCGATGGGGTGAGCCCGCCAGAAGTTCACACCCCACGTGGTGCCTTCTTTATCGTACTGCAGTTCGGCCAACGGTATGGCAAATTCAGCGGTCCAATGGTCTGCGTATTTCTGTACCTCTGCCTCCCACGAGGCATCCCAGGCAAAGGAGAAGGAGCTCTCGTTGCTGATGCGCTGGTCCATCTGCGTTGCGAGCGTGTTGATGCCGAAGACGTAAGCATTGCGGTCGTCGTGGTAAGTATCGAGAACGACCTCGACGGCGTCGTCGTCCCAAATCCGCGTGTCGCGGCGCGTCAGCGTCTCTCGGAGTCCAGTCATATCCGGCTCCCAACAGCGGAAGCCGACATAAATCGCCACCGCATCGTAGAGAACGAATGCCTCGGTGCGTAGTCGTGCGGGCATGCCGCGATTTTGCTGAGCGCGGAAGAAGTTCCCAGCTACCTCGGCCTTCTGCCAAGCGGGCTCGGAGAGGTGACCGTCGATCTGCGGTGGCTGATTGACGCGCAAGGCCGTTACAGCGCGCGTGGAGTCGTCCGGTGATTCAGCGCGCGTCGGGACGGCTGCAATAAACAGGAGGAGCCAAAATGAGGCTGCGTGCGCGAGAGGCAGGCGGCATAGACGTGGAACTGCGCCGCCTCGGGCCCTGAAGAAGATGAAAAGTGCCATGTCCTAGAGGCTGAGCGCGAGCCTGAACAATGGCAATAAAAAAAGGAGGAGCGAGTCGTTTCTCTTCAGCCGACGCTGATGGGATCAGTGCGGATGCAGCGAGGAAATCGCCCGGTCCATTCTCGGCGAAATCCAAGCCGCGTTCACTGGCCGCCAAGGCGGCTCGCTCCGCGATCGGCCGGCCTGACGCATCCGTTTATTGACTTCCGGCGAGTGCCGAGGATCAAAGTTGATCTTCGGGCAATGGAGGCCGGTCGGGCACTTCATCCAAGATGCGTTTTAACGCTCCTTCTTTGGCACGATTGGCTCTAGCCGATAAGTACTCTTCGGTCAAAATGGCCGATACTTTTTCCGAAACGGCTGTAGAAATGAACTGATTGATCGAGACGCCTTCGCGTTTGGCGATCTCTCTTATATGACGATGAATGGAGTCTGGTAACCGCAAGTTCAAAGCGCTCATTTTAGCTCCTCCAATAACTGACTAGGGGGGATGGCCCGAATACCGAAATCCATCGCTTTCTTAAAGTCTCTGACATTGTGGGTTACGATGGTGGATGCTTGGGAAGCGACTGCCAATTCTAAAATGTGATCGTCTTTTGGATCAGATAAACAGGGTCGCCAGAGAAAGTGGATGGCTTGGTGATCGCTGCGTAAGCAAAGATCATCTAGTAAATCTTCAATTTTTTGCTCCGTCAGGTTGAGCTTGTCGGAATCTCTTTTTAAGACCTCTTCATATTCAAAAACCAAGGTAGTCGATAGAACAAGATGTATCTGGCCTCGCTCTACAGCCCGCATGATTTGGTAAGAAGCCCCAAGGGCTGAATACAATCCAGCGTAAAGCACATTTGTGTCGAGAATGACTTTTATTCGATTCATTAGATGATACTATATATAGCACCGTTTAAGCAATAGGTCAATATTCATGTTGCGGCAAACGCATTTGACTTGCAGAATACCCTGAACCAATAGCACAAGAGGAACGCAATGCCTATCAGCGCCAAAGACCTCCAAGCTGCCCTCCCCGACCTCGAAAGCACCCAGCGTTGCGAGGGCCTTGAAAAAGCCGTCACTATCTACCGCGACCCTTGGGGAATCCCCCATATCCAAGCTGAATCGGAAGCCGACCTGTTCTTCGCCCAAGGCTTTGCCACGGCTCAAGACCGCCTGTGGCATATGGACTTCGACCGCCATCAGGCTTTGGGCCGCTGGTCCGAATGGGCGGGTCCCGCAGGACTGGACCGCGACCGTCTCTTGCGCGCCGCTGGCATGGGCCGCACTGCCAAGTTGGACTACGAAGCGTCTAGTCCCCAAGCCCGCGCCATGCTCGACGCGTACGCCGCTGGCGTCAATGCCTTTTTGGCGACGACAACGGCCCTGCCCGTCGAATATCAACTTCTCGGCCAGTCTCCCGAGCCGTGGGAAAGTTGGCACTGCCTCGCCGTGTACAAGATGCGCAACAGCCTGCTCGGCACCTTTGAATCCAAGCTCTGGCGCACCCGTCTGGCCCAAGTCGTAAGCCCTGAGAACCTCGCTCAAATAATCAAAGGCTATCCCCAAGGCCATCTGCTCACCGTGCCTCCCGGCGCTGAGTACCAGGGAGAACCTCTCGACGGCCTCACGGCTCTCAGCCGCGAAACCGACCCCGGCTCCAATGCGTGGTCCATCGCGGGAGAGTACACGGATTCGGGCTTGCCGCTGGTGGCCGGCGACTCGCACCGCGGCCTCGATACTCCTTCTGTCTATTACCAAGTCCATATCGCCTGCCCCGACTTCGCCGTCAGCGGCTACTCGGTGCCCGGCGTCCCCGGCAC
>VXZF01000257.1 GCA_009845645.1 Gemmatimonadota bacterium
GTCGTGGTAGTACATGATTTTGGGTTGGTTCATGGCGCGATCCTTTTCGTTTTTGATGCCCTGCCTCGCGCAAAAAAGCGGAGGCTGCTCCCTCAATGGACATCCACGTCCAAGCACATAGTTGTATCCCTGTTGGAATCGGGCCTAAAATTGGGCGATTGGCCGCCGGAGACAAGCTGGGTGGAGAGAGCGGTCTATTCGCTACCAGTGCGACTGCGACCAAGAAACGCGGCGTTTGACTTTATGCGCGAAAATATCTTGAATACCGGATTGCCCTCAGCGCACTAGGCGCTCTGCGGACAATGGGTAGCCTGCGTGGTTGCCCAACACTTAGGAACTATCGCACCAAAAAAGCCAGCTCAGAAAAGGAGGATTGAATCCCATGAGCGAATCAAAGAGCGATGCAACATATACGATGGGACGCACCCAAGGGGAAGAGGAGCGTCTAATTCAGCAGTCGCAACTGTACGACGCCGTGACGCGGCGCTTTTTTAGAGAGGCGGGCATCAGCAGCGGGATGAAGGTGCTCGACATTGGCAGCGGCCCTGGGGACGTGGCCCTGACAGCCGCCGAGTTGGTCGGGCCAGAAGGGGCTGTCGTGGGCGTGGATGTAAATCCGGAGATTCTCGAAACGGCGCGGGCACGGGCGCAGGCGGCCGGGTTCACCAACGTCGAATTCGTCGCGGGGGACGCCCGGACCTTGGAGTTGGGAAACGATTTCGACGCCGTAACTGGCCGGTTGGTCCTCATGTATATGGCAGATCCCGCCGACGCCCTGAAGCAACTCGCAACCCGCTTGCGTCCGGGGGGGATCGTGGCCTTTCAGGAGGCTGATTTTACCCCCTATCGGCAGATGTATCATCCAGATATGCCCCAAACGAACAAGCTAATCGATTGGGCTATCGGATTGTTTGAGCGTGCCGGGGCGCATATTGATATGGGCTTCGGCCTGTACCGCGCATTCGTCGAGGCCGGCCTGCCCGAGCCATACATGCATTGTGAGTATCCGGTCGGCGGACCGGAGTCTTGGTCCGGATACCAATTTGCTGCCAACAGCTTTCGCAGCATGCTCCCGCTCATAGAAGAGTTCGGGATCGCCACGGCGGAAGAGGTCGATGTAGAAACGATGGCCGAGCGGGTTCGGCAAGAAGTGGTAGCGGCAAAACGTCCGCTTGCCCTGCCGCCCCATGTAACCGCTTGGGCACAGCTTGCGAGCTAACACAATGAGCAAGTGGAAAATCGCCGGGATCAACTTCGACCATCTGCACATGGGCGACAATTTGCGCATGGCCTTTGAGCACGCAGACGTCGAAATCGTCGGCATCTGCGACGAGCAGCCCGAGCGCATGAAGCAGGCGTGCGCGGATTTCGCCATTCCAGCCGACCGGGTTTTCAGCGACTATCGGGAGTGTCTGGAAAAGACCCAGCCAGACATCGTCCTGTTGTGCCCGGCTACCGCCGAACACGGGGAGTGGACCGAAAAGGTCTCGCCCTTCGGTGTGCACATCATCATGGAAAAACCCTTCGCCGCCACCCTCGCCGAGGCGGACCGGATGCAGCGGGCCATGGGGGGGACGGACAAACTGTTGGCGATCAACTGGCCGCTAGCTTGGTATCCACCGCACTGCACGGCGCGGCGGCTCATCGCCGAAGGCGAGATCGGCGAGGTGATCGAAGTCCACTACTACGACGGCAATCGAGGTCCGCTATGGCACCTCGCCGACAAAGTGGAGCGCACCGCCGCCGACGTCGAGCGGGAAAAGGCCGCGAGTTGGTTTTACAAAAAGGCCGCGGGCGGCGGCGCGCTGCTGGACTACCTAGGGTACGGCACTACGTTGGGCACCTGGTACATGGACGGCCGGGCACCGATTGAAGTGACGGCCACCGTAGATCAGTCCCAGGGACTCGAAGTAGATGAACACTGCATTGCGGTGGCGCGCTATGAGCGGGGCCTGTCGAAATTCGAGACGCGCTGGGGCACCTTTACCGATCCTTGGACCCTGCAACCCCAGCCCAAGTGCGGCTTCGTCATCGTCGGCAGCGAGGGCACGATCAGTTCCTACGACTACGAGGAGGTAATCCGCGTGCAGACGCGGGCACAGCCAGCAACCGAGGAACGGTCGGTGGACGTGCTCGAACCGCCGTTTCAGAATCCCGTCCAGTACGTAATTCACTGCATCGAAGAGGACCAACCCATCGAGGGGCCGCTCTCGCCGGCGCTGTGTCGCATCGGCCAACGAATCGTCGATACGGCGTACCAAAGCGCCGTGCAGAAGCGCACATTACCGCTGATTCAGTAGCTCATGGCAGAAAGCCAAGACAGCGGCTACGGTCGCGGCAAAACCGGGTCGGAGGCCGAAGTACCAGCCCCGGACTTGCCCTACCAACCGCGCGATCCAGCGACCTATCGTCCGCAGATCGGCCTGATCGGCTGCGGCGGCATCTCCGAGATGCACTTGCGGGCCTATAAAAACGCCGGCTATGAAATCGCAGCTTTGTGCAGCCGCGATCGAGGACGCGTTGAGCAGCGGCAGCGGGAGTTCTACCCCGAGGCCGACACATACCTCGACTATCGGGATTTGCTCGCTCGCGACGATATCGAGGTGGTGGACATCACCCCCCATCCACAGGAGCGGCTGCCGATCCTCGAAGCGGCTATTGACGCGGGCAAACACGTCCTCAGTCAGAAGCCTTTTGTGCTCGACTTGGATGCGGGCGAGGCGCTCATTGCCCGGGCCGAGCGGTGCGGCGTGCAACTGGCCGTCAATCAGAATGGCCGCTGGGCACCGCATTTTAGCTACATGCGCCACGCCGTGGCCGTTGGGTTGGTCGGCCAAGTGCAGAGCGTCGAGTTCGCCGTGCATTGGGACCACAATTGGATCGCTGGCTCTGCCTTTGACGCGGTGGAAGATCTGATACTCTACGACTTTGGAATGCACTGGTTCGATATGGCGGCGGTGCTCTTAGGCAACGAGACGCCGCAACAGG
>VXZF01000236.1 GCA_009845645.1 Gemmatimonadota bacterium
ATCCTTTATCGTCCCCTATGCAGGAACTGGATTAATAGGAGTGGCCCAAGAGAATGACGGAATGGATTTTGTGTTATGGCCGTTAAATCAGACGAGTGCGTATTATCTGCCGTTGACCTGACGCGCGAATTCATTGTGCATAAGATTCGTCCTGGGCTATTCGGGGCGATACGGGGTTTATTGGGCGGCCGAGAGAAAAAACGGGTACTTGCGGTTGACCGTATTTCCTTTTCCGTCGGGAAGGGGGAGATAGTGGGTTTAATCGGGCCGAATGGCGCTGGTAAGAGTACGACGATAAAAATGGCTTCGGGCATCCTCAAGCCGTCCTCAGGGTCCATACGCACTTTTGGGTTAGACCCATTCCAAGAGCGCATTGCGGTCGCCCGACGCTACGGCGTGGTCTTCGGCCAACGCAGTCAGCTATGGTGGAGTCTATCAGCGAGGGAAACCTTTCTGGCTTTGGCCGAGGTGTACGAATTGGAACCACGGGAAGCGAGGCAGGAGACTGCCTACCTCATCGAGGCCCTAGGACTTGGAGACTTCCTCGATACGCCAGTGCGCCAACTTTCCTTGGGCCAGCGCGTGCGCTGCGATATTGCTGCGGCATTGATCCATCGTCCTGAGTTTCTATTTCTCGATGAGCCCACCGTTGGTTTAGATGTGACCGCCAAAGCGCAAGTGCGGTCGTATATCGAGCATTTCAATCGAGATCGAGGGGTAAGTGCCCTACTGACCAGTCACGATATGGTGGATGTCGAACGTTTGTGCTCAAGGGTTCTCGTGATCGATAATGGGCGGTTTTTATACGAAGGGCCGTTGGAGCCTTTGCGAGATCGCTTTGCACCCGAACGGCAACTCGTACTCGACCTCGAAGAGTCTGTTGAAGGGTTGGAGCTCCGCACGGCAGAAGTGATCGGCGTGGATGGTCTCCGGGTAGAAATCCGATTCGACAGTCGTGCATGTAGTGCGATGGATGTTTTGGGCGAAGTGGCCGCAAACCATACGGTAGTGGACTTCTCCGTCAAGGAACTGCCCATAGACGAGGTCATTGCACGCTTGTACCAAGACGGCACCGACGCTAGGGAAGGCCGCTGATGCTCCGCATAGGTGCATATCGGGTCTTCGTGCATATGGCGGTGCGGGAGGCCATGGCCTTCCGGGCTCAGTTTTTGGGTTCCCTGTACTTGTCCGGACTTTTTCTGCTCCTCAGTTACTATCTGTGGAGTGCCGTGTACGGAGAGCAAGAAGAACTAGCTGGCATCCACATCGAAGACATGATGACCTATCTGGTCGTCAGCGCCCTTGTCCAAGGTGCCGTCATCGGTGGAACCCTCACCACTTTGGGGGAAAACTACGTCAGTGGGTCCATAGGGACCGAATTGATCCGGCCTTTGTCTTTTCCGCTAGTCTGTTTTGCGCGAACCATGGGCTCAGTGACTCTGTATCTCATCCTGCGCGGATTGCCGGTTTTTCTCTTGGGGGCCATTCTGCTGACTATCCAGTGGCCCGCACCGACAGCGACGATAGCTTTTCTCATCTCATTGGCCCAGGCCCTTGTCGTCTATTTCCTGCTAGAATTCACCCTCGCGCAGCTAACTCTGTTCACTGAGACCCATAGCGCGGCAGCTCAACTGTGGGGCCTGATTGTTTCCTTCGCTACAGGCTCCCTGATACCACTTCCTTTCTTTCCAGATACCTTGAGAGCCATTCTATTTGCTCTGCCTTTCCAATCCATGTTCTACACCCCTATCAATATTTTCTTGGGCGGAACTCTCGAAGTGGGGCCAATAACAGAGACGCTGATGGCCGCTGGATTGCCGTCTATATTGGCAGCTCTGCTATGCCAGACGATCTGGATTGTCCTTTTGGTGCCGGTCGCCGCGGGAGTTTGGCGCTTCTCTTCTCAACGACTCGTGGTACAGGGAGGCTGATGATGCCTGCTTGGGCTATCCTCTCCTCTGGAATGCGCTGCTTTGTCCGGTTGCAGACCATGAATGTGAAGTCGCGGGCGGCTTATGCAATAGACACCTGGATGGAGGTGGTGCTTTTCGCCCTAGCTCAAGGATCGGGCTTAGCCTTTCTGTGGGTGGTTTTCACCAAGATACACGCTGTCGGCGGCTGGACGCTGGCCGAGGTCGCGTTTCTCTACGGCCTAATGATCCTGTCGATGGCGCTCTATAGATTGGGGTTCCAAGGCGTCCGCGATACCGGCATGATGATACTGGATGGCACGTTCGATCAAGTGTTGACGAAGCCGCGCAACGTTATGCTGCTCCTGAGCTGTAGGCGGGCAAATGTCAACGGGTTCGGGGATCTGCTCATGGGCTTGGCTTTCGTTTTGTTCGCAGCCGCTGAGTTGGATTACACTTGGACGCCCAGTCGCATCTTCCAACTTCTCCTAGTCGTCGTGTCGGGCAACGCGATTATGACCGCGGTTATGATGGCCCAAGCGGCCACTTGTTTTTGGTTGGTGCGGTTTACGGTGCTGCACGAATTGATCCTCGCTCTGCGTCACTACTGTCTGTATCCTCTCACGATCTACGGGGTAGTCATTCGCATATTGCTATCGTCGCTAGTGCCCTTGGCCTTTTGCTCTTATTATCCGGCGGCGGTGATGCTGGCCAAAGATGGGGTGTCTCCCGGGTGGATCATGGGACCGCCCATAGTGGGAGCAGTAAGCCTGTTGTTGGCCATCGGCCTGTTTCGCTGGGGGCAGGGGGCCTACGAAAGCACGGGATCCTGAATCATTAAAACATCCAGGAAAATTCAAACTGATATACTACCAAACTTACCTATGGAGGTGTTGTCATGTTGAGATTCGCCGTTGTTGGATGCTTAGTGTTATGGAGCAGCCTCGCCGAGGCGGTCAAGTGGGATTTTGACGATGGGACGACGCAAGGGTGGTCCGCCAAAAGAGCGTTTGAATGGGGTGGGCCAAATGAATTTTATCTGTTTCCAGGGGAGGTCGAAGACGGCGTGTGGAGG
>VXZF01000499.1 GCA_009845645.1 Gemmatimonadota bacterium
GTTCCCGTATGGCCGCGCCCGCGTGGTCCTGGACCGCACTCAGCACGGCCTCCAACATTTGCAAGCCGGCCAAACCGGCTAGCAGCGGGACCACGGCGACGAACTGGTCCTCGCCTTGGCCGAACGCGGCGTGGACGGCATCGACCAACTCCTTGATCAACAGGATGCGCCCGGCCGGCAACAGGGCCGCTAGGAACCGCCCGCTGACGTTTAGGAGCATGGCCCAAGGCGCGCCGCGCCACAGGATGCCGGCGAACCACATGAGGGCTTGGCGCACTTCGCGGGGATGGATGTTGGAGGCGTTTTGATTCACGCATTTCAATTAACGCACGAATGCGCACAATCACCACTCCGAGTCTTTCAAGTGCGGTAGTATTCTTTTTTTTATACTCTTGTATTATCAATTAAAGCAGTCACCACCCCGAGACTCCGCTCATGCACAATGTAGCGCTCGATTTACTCATTTTGCTCGCCGGGATTTGGCTAGTGGCCGTGACCTTGCGGCCGCTGGGCCTGCCGACGGTGATGGGCGAACTGATCGTCGGGGTCTTGGTGGGGCCAGCGGTGTTTGGCTGGATTGAGCCGGACGAGGCCATCCAGTTGTTGGCCGAGATCGGCATCTTCTTTTTGATGTTCCACGCCGGGGTGGAGACCCAGCCCAACGAGTTTTTCGCCGCGCTCAAGCGCTCGCTGGGGGTGGCGATTGCAGGGGCCGCAGTGCCCTTTGCCGTCAGCTTTGCGGTCGCCCAATTCTTCGGGCTGGATCTGGCGGCCTCTGTCTTTGTGGGGCTGATCATTGGAACGGCTACCGCAGTTGTAATCACCCTAAAAAGCTTCAAGGACTTGGGGTTGACCGATACTCGCATTGCGCGGATCGTCGTCGCTAGTTGCATCATCAACGACCTTTTGACCTTGATCTTTTTTAGCTTAGTGATCGGCGCACTCTCCGGCGGCACCTTTGCTCCCTTGGACTTGGTAGTCAACTTGGGCAAGGTGGTGGGCTTTTTCGCGGTCGCCCTGCTTTTGGGCACCTTTGTCTATCCCCGCCTCACCCTGCCCTTCCGCGCCGAAGGTGGCAAGGGCTTCACCTTCGTGCTGCTGGCCGCCATTGCCGCCGGCCTTTTTGCCGAGGCCATTGGGCTGCACATGATCTTGGGTGCCTACTTGGCGGGTCTTTTCTTTGAGGAGCGCGTCGCCCACCCCAATTTAGTCAAGGTGGTAAACGATCGCGCCTATGGCATCGCCTATTCATTCCTCGGGCCGATCTTCTTCATCTCGCTGGGCTTTTCCATTTCGTTTGACATTAGCGCGTCGAGCGTAGCGTTTATCGCGCTTCTGGCAGTGACGGTCATCGCTGGGCAGGTGCTTAGTGCCGGTGGCATGGCGCTGCGCATTGGTATGCCTTGGCGAGAGGCGCTGACGGTGGGTGTGGGCATGTGCGGCCGTGCCGAGATGGCGTTTATCTTAGCCGCGCTGGCCCTGGCTCAAGGAGTGATCGGTCAGGAGACCTTTACCATTTTGATCTTCACTGCGTTCCTGTTAAATCTCTTCACGCCGTTGGCGCTCAAGGGCTGCTCAATCCTCCTAGAAGGCCGGGTGGCGCATGGAGGAGACACCCACCTCGGGGTATTTCAGATCGACAAGTTCAATACCCCACTCGTCGATGAAAACCTAGCCGAACGCGCCCTGCCCGCAGTGGAGGCCGCCGTGGTCATCTATGGGTACGGGCCGGAGGTCGAGACTCTAATAGACGAGCTTTCCAGTCGGCACCTGCCAATGGTGGTGATCGAAGAAGATGAGGCGACAGCGCGGCAACTCCAGACAAGTGCTGATGTGCAGGTCGTACATGCGGACCTAGCGGCGGAAACTCTGGACCTGCGGCCGTTGACCAAGGCCAAGGCGCTGGTGGCCAACGGCCCAGACGACGACAACGCGCTGTTCGCGCTCAGTGCCCGCGAGGCCGGTTTTGCCGGTCCAATTGTGGCGATGATCGAGCATCCCCAGCGCCGCGGCCCCATGTTGCTGGCGGGCGCGACCGCAGCCTTTACCCCCAACCACGTTCTGGCTGCGGCGATCGCCGTCCGCGCTAGCGCAAAGATTGGGCCGCGGGTGGCGGGGGTAGAGCCGCTCGACTCGCTGCTCGAAGTGGCCGAACTGCGCGTTCACGACCAAAGCTCGCTCGCCAACCGCACCTTGGCCGAGACCGAGCTGTACACTCGGACTGGTGCCCACATCGTTGGGCAGTGGGCAGACGACGCACTCGGCTCACCACCGGCCGCCGCGGAAAAGCTCCAGCCCGGAGCCATTCTGGTAGCGGTCGGCACACCCGAGAGCATTCACCGGTTAAACGACATGGCCCGGCCGATTACCCAGCAGGGACCGATTGTGGTGATTGGCTTTGCCGATGTCGGGCAAAAGCTGGTTGAGATTCTCCACGCTGCGGGCGAGGATGTGCGGGTCGTCGATGAAATCGAGAGAGACGGAGTTGATGTGGTCGGCGATGTGCTCGACGTGCGCGTCTTGGACCGTGCTGCCATTGCGGAGGCGCGGGTCGTCATCCTCGCCCTCGACAGCGATGGAGCCGCCCTGTTTGCTGCAGCAGTGGTGCGCGATCACGTCCCGGAGATTCCCCTGTTGGCCTGCGTGTCGCACGTTGAAAACGCCGACCGGGTGCAGCGCGCTGGCGCTGATTTTGCGCTCTCGGTCAGTCAGGTCGCCGGCCAGTTGCTGGTCCACCACGTCCTCGGGGAGATGGTTTCGCACAAGCCCCGGATCAAGATGGTCAAGCTACGGCCCGGCTCCCTCGCCGGGCGACATCCGCTGGCAGCGCGCATCCGCGAGCGCACGGGCTGCTCGGTGGTGGCGGTCGAGCGGGCTGGCGAGGTGATTATGGAGATTCCGGCTTCGTTGGTGCTTGAGCCCGAGGACGCGCTCTACATCTGCGGCACGCCCGCGGCTTTTGATCGCTACTACGAGGAATTT
>VXZF01000510.1 GCA_009845645.1 Gemmatimonadota bacterium
GGACATCGCCTTCGGCAAAGAGCAATTCGCGGCGAATGACCTGTTCGTCAGTGCGTTCAAGGCCGTGGATGACAATGCGGTGGATGCGTGGAAGATCATCCTCGGCGTGCGCGTGTCCGGCTGGGAGTGGAAAGACCACGAGCAGGAAGATCCAGCCCAGCGGAAAGTATAGGCGACTGTCGCGCAACATGGGCTTAGAAGGTGGGTACAAAAGTTGGCGGCTATCTTAACCGATACATAGTCAGTTTGTCAAACCAAAGCCTGCATATGCAAGCGCGACGGAAGAAAGTTGACAACCAGCGCGAGAACGGCCTTATTTTCGCGCTCTAAGTTCGCCGTAGGACGATGAACGAGGGCACCCCAACAACCGTCAAAGTGCTGCGCGAGCAGCTAGTGAACGCACGCCAAGAACGCGACTTGGGCCTGTTGCGCGATGTGGAGGAGGGATTGCGCCAGCTAGGCAAGATCGGCTATCGCTGTTGTCTGGTCGATTTCGATAGCTGCCGGTTGCGCTATTACGTCCGCCTTTTGGGCTACGAACAGGCACGGGTCAAAGCGCAGATCGAATTTCCCATCTCCCAAGAAGTCGCCCCGGTGCAGTGGTTGCCGCTGTCGCATCTGGCCGATTACGGCGAGGCCGAGAATGCCCAGAGTATTCGTCGCATATACGAGGAGATGGCCCACTACATCCAACACAAGTCGCCGACTTTGCAAGTGGGGACGCTGGCGCTCAACCGGCCTAGGCGGAAGCCGTCCAAAAGACCGCGACGACGCACGCGAAACAGGATTTGGTTTTACTTGGGAAGCTTGATCGTGCTAGCGGCTCTCGTCGGTCTCATTGCTTGGAGGGGCTTGTTGTGATGCTAAAGGAAATTCTTCGATCTCGAAGCCGATCTGTGTGGATATTGGCTGGGGTCCTTGGAGCTATCGGGTGCAGCCAGAATTTCAGCGACCAAGAGCCGGAGGCTGCCATGGCCGATCGGGGATTCACTGCCCGCTCCACAACGCCAATTAGTACGACACCAGCGTATCCTTCTGGTCAGGCGAGTGGGCGACAGGCGCTGGGGCCGCTCAGCGCGGTGGCTCCCAAGGGCTGGGCAGCGCAGCAGCCGTCCAGCTCCATGCGGGTGGCCCAGTACGGCCTGCCCGGCCCGGCCGGCGAAGCGACACTGGGCATTTTTTTCTTCGGTCCGGGGCAAGGCGGAAGTGTCGAAGCCAACATTGAGCGCTGGTTCGGCCAGTTCACACAGGAGGACGGCCAGCCAGCCCAAGGGCGGCGTTGGACGCGACAGGTGGGGGACATCGAAATAACCGGAGTTGATGTCAGCGGCACCTTCTCTGCGGGAATGGGGATGGGAGACACAACGCCCCAAGCTGGCTACCGAATGCTCGGGGCCATTGCCGTTCACCGCTCGGGCACGGTGTTTTTCAAGATGACTGGACCGGACCAAACCGTCGCGCAATGGGCTGTCAGCTTTGATGAGTTCTTGGGCAGTTTGCAAGCCGGCTCAGTAGAGCCTTAAATGCTGGAGGAAACATGTACACGCAATTAGAGGATGAGTTCGGCGACGTCGTCGCCAAGGCCCGGCGCGGGCAGGAGATGGCGGTTGCAGCACTAGCCGACCGGGTGGGATTGACGGCTGGGGATATTGCAAAAATCGAAGACTATGAACTGGTCCCGGCCGCAGACACCATTGAGCGACTGGGCGAAGTGCTCGGATTGCACCCGGGCAAATTGCAGGCGAGCGCGGTGCAGGCATTCTTCCCACGCCATCCGGCGGGCCGCTCAATGGCTGGGACGCAGGTGGAGATGATGGTGCTCGGCAGCGGATTTCTGATGAACGGCTACATCGTCGGCTGTGCAGCGACAGGCCGTGCCGCGATCATCGACCCAGGATTCGACGCGGGTAAAATCCTCCAGCACTTGGCCGCCTCTGGTTTAACAGTCGAACAGATCTTGCTGACGCACGGACATCAAGACCACATCAGTGCCCTCGCCGAGATTGGTCGCGCCACGGCTGCGCCAGCGCGGATCCACCGCGGCGACTTAGCCCTAACGGGCAGCTTAGCCGACCAAATCGAAGGCGAACTAGAAGAAGGTGGAGTCGTCCCCGTCGGCAACTTGCGCTTTGAGGTTCGCTCCACTCCTGGACACACGGCGGGCGGCATCAGCTTAGTCCACGAGGAAATGGCCTTTGTTGGGGATGCACTTTTCGCGGGTTCGCTTGGAGGCACTCGCAGCGCGGGCAACTACCGGATGCAGCGCCAAGCCGTGGCCGAGAAGCTACTCGGTCTAGACGCAAACGTCGCGCTCTTTCCCGGCCATGGGCCCGCTACTACTGTGGGGGAAGAACGGGAGCACAATCCGTTTTTCTTATAAGACGCCAAAACGACGTTGGGTCGATTACGGGGAGTCTGCCGCTGGTCGGGGGCTTCCCGTTTCTTTGTCCTCGTTGAGCGCCCAGTCGTAGTTGTTGTATTCGATGGCTATATCTTCGGTCAGCCCAGCGGCTAGGTCCGGGAGAAGGTACGGGCGCAGGTAGTTGACGATGGTGGGCATGTTCTCGGGATTGGGACGGTCGGGCGGAAACCAAGCCGTGAAATCCTCTCCGTACCAGTCGAGTATTTTGGATAGGTGGAGTTGCTTTCCCTGCAGGCGTACGTGGTTGGGATCTTGGGCAAAGCGCGTTAGCGCCCGTTCCAAGCGGGCGTCGAGATCGGGGCCGGTAAAAGCCCGATTTTCCAGTTGTGGGCAACTCAGGGCCGCGCAGTTGACCGCAAAGTGAATGCGCGGTTCTTGGTAGGTTGGGCGGATAATTTTGTTTTCAACGTGATCCAGTGTCATCTCTTGTCCTCCAGCGACAAAGCCCTGGCGGTTGAAAAAGCCGCTGAGCGCAAAGGCATCCTTGACGCTGGCGATGGGATAGGCGTCGATGACGCCCCGCAGGGTAAAGGCGTTGTACGCATTGATCCAGTAGGCCA
>VXZF01000369.1 GCA_009845645.1 Gemmatimonadota bacterium
CGGCTTCGCCCATGATATCGAGCCGCTCGTAATCGGCGTGGCCGATCGCCCCTAGGTAAACCGAGCCGTAACTCAAGCCTATTTCGAGGGCTTCCGCGGTCATCTCACAGGACAGCAGCGCTGCTCGCACGGCTCGTTCCTGCTGCCCTTCTCCGGCAAAAAAACACAGGCACTGGTCGCCCAAGTATTTGACGGGCACGCCGTCGTGGTGCAATACCGCTGAGGTCACAGCGGCAAAGACCCCGTTAGCCCAAGCGGCGAAATTTTTGGGATCCAAGTGCATTGATTTCTCAGCGGCCCCCTTGACTCCGGAAGTGAATACCGTGGCCTCAAAGACATCGGGCTGCTCGCCCCAAGTATGCAAAAGCCAATCCGTCGAGACCCCCAGTAACCGGGCCAACGGTCCGAGCAAACTAATATCCGGGGCGTTTTCCCCCCGCTCCCATTTCGACACCGCTTGCGGGCTTACCTGGAGGACATGGGCGATATCCTGCTGTTTGAGCCCGCGTTTTTCGCGTTGGCGGCGAATGCGGTCACCGAGGCCTTTTATAAGGAGCATAGTCGTTATTGTATTGGATGTGGTCAGAATATCGACAGCGGATATTGTAGTCACAATGAAGCAGTAGTTGAATCGGATAACGGGCTAGTTGAGACCGTAAAGTCGTCGAGAGTACTACTCTAGTGGGTATTCCCGCACCTCGCCCGGTGCCAGTTCAACGCGTTGCCAATCGACCGTTCCCGCCATGCGCCACTCCAGTGCTTGCCACTCCTCGCCCCCGTTGTAAAACAACACTGCGCCCGGTCCACTGACCGGCGGTTGCACAAGCGCTAGGATCTGCTCGGGCAAATGGCCTGCGGCCCACTCGACCAGTGGCATTACCGCGCCCTGTATCTCGCGCGTGCCCATCAACAACGGCCCGTAGCAACCCGTTACCGCCCCGCAGCCCCAATTGCGCCCGTGCCCTGCGGCCACTGAACAAATTGCCCCGCCCATATCGGCGTGTTCGCGCCCGCCGCGCAACACCCGCCGCGCCATTGCGAATTTAGCCGCCGCCGTCCCCAGTGCCCGCCGAGCCATGGTCTGCTCGCCCGTCAATTGATAGCCCAGCGCTAAGGCGGCAGTGCTCGGTTCGCGCGAGGGCTGCACCGAGCTATCTTCCGCCCAGTGGCCCCAGTAGATCATGTCGCTGCGTTTGCCCACCCCCGGCTCGCGACGCTTCCGCTCCTGGGGAAAGACCATAGCCCACGGTGCCTCCGGCTCGGCGGGTTGTCGCGCCAGCACCGCGCACATTGCGTCGTCCAGCGAAGAATCGGCGAAGGTCCAGCGATAGTAGACGAGCGCGGCCGCGGCCGGGTCCGCGTAGGGATCGAGCAGTTCGCCGATTAGCGGCTCGACGATTTTCTTGGCCGCGCGGCGAAAGATATCGTCGCCCTCCAGCAAAAAGAGATCGCCCAGCGCATAAATCGCGCCCGAAGCCAGCAGATTTTCGATGCCTGCGAGTGGGTCGCTGGCGATGTGGTGGTTGTCGCCGGCCATCCCCCGCTCTGCGCGGGTCTGTAAATCCTCCGGCTGCAGTCCACGCCCGTCCAGATCCCACAACACGGGCATCCGTCCGTCCTCCGCCAGCAACCGCTCGGCCCGCTTGTGCCCATAGCGCAGCGCCCAGTCTCGGTAGCGCGCCTCGCCCGTGACGCGATAGGCGGCCAGCGCAATGTGCAAAAAGCGGAAGTGCTCGGCCAACTCGCGGTCGCCGTGCGCCCCACCGACGGTCCGCGTGCCGATCCAGTAGCTCAAAAAGACGTCGCGCGTCCAGTCGTACCAAGCGGGCACCTCCTCGATCCAGTTGCCGATGTGGTGGGCTGCGTCGTCGAGCAAGGCGGCGGCTTCTCTGTCGTTGGGAAAGAGTCCCAGATAGCGGGGGAGAAACAACAAAAAGGGCTCGGTGCCGTGGTGGGCCTCGGCCTCGGCCTCGTACCCGTGCAGGCACTCGGCTCTAACCCAGGCCTTGAGGTCATTGGCTAGCGAGCGAAACCGCACCGCAATCCGCTCGTCGCCGCTGACCAGATAATGCGGAAAGAAGGCCAGTGCGAAATTGGCCTCGTCCTCGCCGCCTTGGTTTTGGTCCGGCCCGTCGCGGCGAATGCTCTGCTCGACCCACAGCGAGAGTTCGCGCCGCAATGCCACATAGTGCGCGTATGTCTGTGCCAGTTCGTCGATCACGGGTCTGAATGTATCAGTTACGAGGTCTCGAAGACAAGCCTTGACACTATCCGTTTCGATTGGGAGTATGATCTACAGATTGCCGTAGCCGCTCCCCTTAGTGGACAAGGTGGAGGTCGGGGTAGCGCCCGATAGAGACAAGGAGCAACCATGCCAAACATCCGATTCGCCCAGCTTTCCTTTTGGTTCGGTCACGCGCACGGTATCTGCAACGCCGCGCAAAAACACGACAGCGTCGATCTCATCGCAATCTGGGACGCCGACGCCAAGCGCGGACAGGCCGCGGCCGATCACTTCGGCGTCGAATTCATCCCCGACCTAGATGAGCTTCTCGCTCGCGATGACATCGATGCCGTCGGCATTGCCTCGGAAACCCAGCTTCACGGTGAACACATCATCCGTGCCGCCGAAGCGGGCAAACACTGCATGGTCGAAAAGCCGTTCACCCGCACCCCCGAGCAGGCGGACGAAGTGATCGCCGCGGCTGAGAAAGCGGGTGTCCAAGTCATGCCCGTCCACAACCTGCGCTTCTCCCCTGCGCATGAGCGCATGAAGGAAATCGTCGATTCCGGTGTGCTTGGACCCATCACGCAGGTGCGGCGGCGCCACGGGCACGACAAGTACAGCGCCCAGGATTTCGCTGCGCAGAGAATCCAAAACGACCCCGCCGATCCATGGTTCGACGCGGATGCGGAAGGCCGCAGCTCGCTTTACCACGCTGGTTCCCACTCCGCTTTCTGGATGCAGTGGATGTTCGGCA
>VXZF01000030.1 GCA_009845645.1 Gemmatimonadota bacterium
TCTCCGGCATCGTCGTCCCCGATTCGGGCCGCTGCGAGGTCCAAGGTCGCATCCCTTGGGCGGACCGCATTGCCCACGTCAGCCGCATTGGCGTGGTCTTCGGACAGCGCACCCAGTTGTGGTGGGACTTGCCGGCCATTGAATCTTTCGACCTGCTGCGCGACATCTACAAAGTCCCCACCGACGCCTATCGCCGCCGCCGCGACGCGCTCATCGCTATGTTGGAACTTTCTTCCTTCCTCGACGTGCCCGTGCGCCAGCTCAGCTTGGGCCAGCGCATGCGCTGCGATCTAGTGGCGGCCCTACTCCACGGCCCCGGCCTGCTTTTTTTGGACGAACCGACCATCGGCCTCGACGCGGTTTCCAAACTGGCGATGCGCGACTTCATCAAAGAGCTCAACCGCCGAGAGGGCACCACCGTCATCCTGACGACTCACGACATGGACGATATCGAAGCCTTGTGTGACCGGGTCATGGTCATCGGCGACGGCACCATCCTCTCCGACGGCAGCCTCGCCGACCTGCGCGCCCGCGTCTCGTCCGAGCGCCGCCTCATCGTCGATTTAGTCGATGCCACAGCGACCATCGACGACGAGGCCGCTCGCGTCGTCCAGCGCGATGGCCCCCGAGTACATCTCAGCTTTGCGCCCGAACGCATTTCAGCCCCAGCTCTCATCAGCCGCATCACCGCCCGCCACGAGGTGCGCGACCTCTTTGTGGAAAACCCGCCCATTGAGGAAGTCATCGCCCAACTCTATCGGAACCGCCCTTGATGCGCCCCTACCTGTCCGTCCTCAGCGCCCGCATCCGCATGTTGCTGCAGTACCGGGCCGCGGCCCTAGCCGGCATGAGCACGCAGCTATTTTGGGGACTCATTCGAGTGATGATCTTCGAAGCGTTCTACCGCACGGCGACCCAAGCCCAGCCCATGACCTACGCCGAGGTGGTCAATTATGTCTGGCTCGGTCAGGCCCTGTTCGCCCTCTTGCCTTGGAATCCCGACAACGACGTGCGTATCATGGTGCGTACGGGCACAGTGGCCTATGAGTTGGTGCGGCCCGTCGATTTATACGCCTTTTGGTACAGCCGCGCCCTCGCCAACCGCATCGCTCCCACCCTGCTGCGCTCCGTGCCGCTGTTTTGCTTGGCCTTCCTATTCTTCGACCTACAAGCCCCCGCGTCCCCGGCTGCGGCTGCGGCTTGGGCACTGGCCATGGTGGGCGCAATCCTACTGGGCGGGGCGCTGTCCAACTTGGTCAACATCTCCTTGTTGTGGACCATCGCCGGAGAAGGCTCTATGCAAATACTGGCGGTGTGCATCTACGTCTTTTCGGGCATGGTAGTCCCCTTGCCGCTGTTTCCCGACGCGTTCCAACCCATACTCGACTTCCTGCCTTTCCGCGGCTTGGCCGACACCCCGTTCCGCCTCTACATGGGACACATTCCCGCGTCGCAAGTCTGGTCGGTAGTGGGGCATCAGCTCGCGTGGACGCTGGTACTGGTGAGCTTGGGCCGCTTATTTCTTTATCGCGGCACCCGCCGCTTGGTCGTCCAAGGAGGCTGAAATCGTGCTCGATGGACTGCGCCTGTACGGCCGCTATATCGGCATTTCCTTCCGCAGCCAAATGCAGTACCGGGCCTCTTTCATCATGCTGTCCGTGGGCCACGGCGTGATGACGGGCTTGGAATTCTTGGGCATCTGGGTGCTCTTCGACCGCTTCACCGCCCTCGACACTTGGAGTCTGCCTGAAGTGGCCTTCTTCTACGGCCTGATCAATATCGCCTTTGCCCTGTGCGACGCGTTCTCGCGCGGCTTTGACTTATTTGCCTCCACGGTCAAAAGCGGCGACTTCGACCGCCTATTGCTGCGCCCCCGCAGCACGGCCTTGCAACTGGCCGGACAAGAACTCACCCTCAAGCGCATCGGTCGCATCACCCAAGGCTTGGTCGTCCTACTGTGGGCCTCACATGCCCTAGAGCTAGCCTGGACGCCGGACAAGCTGCTCCTCGTCTTGCTCACCATTCTCGGCGGCGCTTGCCTGTTCTACGGCCTCATAGTGCTACAAGCGACGCTGGCTTTTTGGACCACCGAGAGCTTGGAAATCGTCAATACCGTAACCTACGGCGGCGTGGAAACAGCCCAGTACCCGCTAGCAATTTACCGCGAGTGGTTCCGCCGCTTTTTTACGTACGTCATCCCCCTCGCCTGCGTCAGCTATTACCCGGCCTTGGGGATTTTGGAGCGTCCCGATCCCTTGGGTTCAGGGCTGTTATTCCAATGGCTGGCCCCGGTCGTGGGCCTGCTCTTTTTCGCGGCCTGTCTGCGCGTCTGGCAAGTGGGCGTGCGGCACTACCGCTCGACGGGAAGCTGACGTTGGTTTTGGCACCTGCCGAGCCATCTCACTTACCTTGACGCGACCCGGCAGACATGTACCTTTGCCCTCCCATCGGAGAGACCAAATGGCCGCACACACCATCGCCCAGCGGCTCCACAACGGCGATGCGCTTTTGCTGGACGGCGGGACCGGCTCGGAGCTGCAGCGTCGCGGAGCCGATGTGCTCAAAGGCGCCGAAGACCGACTCAAGGCGTGGTCGGCAACGGCGAATCTCGAATATGCCGACGTGGTCCGGCAGGTGCACTCAGACTACCTCCGCGTCGGGGCCGACATTATCACCAGCAACAACTTCTGGACGACGCCTACCCGGCTCGACTCTATCGGTGAGCGCCACGCCTGGCGCACCTATGCGACCGCCGCGATCCGCAACGCCGTCGAGGCCCGCAACGCCATGCGCCAAGAGGCGTACGTCGCCGGCGGCATCGCCGCCCCCAGCCTCCAGGGAGCGATGTCACCTACCAGCCCAGTCTCAGACGCCCGCGCCTTGGGTCTCGAAACGTACCGCAGGGAGTGGGCCGACCACGCCAAGCTCCTAGCCGACGAGGGTGCCGACCTGATCCTAGCCGAGTACGTCGGCTTCATCGA
>VXZF01000622.1 GCA_009845645.1 Gemmatimonadota bacterium
CACTAGGCCAACGGACGTTTGCAGGTGTATAGCGGTGAGATCCATGCGTCCGTTGCCATAGTCGGCTTGGAGGGGACCGTGGTTTTGCAACTCCCATTCCCCCTGCCGCAGCGAGAGCGAGTCGAGGGCGAGGTCTGCTTGGACTGCGTCTAGGTCCTCCAACAGTCCCTCCCAGCGCAAAGTGCCGCCCAATGCGGCCACTGCTCCATCTATCCCCCGCAACAAGGTATCGGCAAAATCCGCTTGAGCCGTTAAGTGCCCGTCCACGTCTAGCTCCGCTAGCACGCTCACGCCCGGGCCGCCGCCGGATACTTTTGCTGCGCCTTGGTCCCAGTCCACGTCCAGCGCGAGTTCGCCGGTCTGCCACGCCGCGTACTCTAGCGGCGAGGTTGCAATGTGCCCGATCAACTGCAGCTCTTTGAGCGACAGCCCGCCCGCGCCGCGCCAATCCGCATCGAGTCGTCCATCCAGCCCGGGCATGATCCGCTCTACTGCTAGTCCGTTTACGGTCGCCACCAGCGTATCGATCTCGCTGTGCTCTAGGTCAATGTCTGCCCGCGCTACTAGGAGATCGCGTTCTAAGCGCAGATCGGCTGCGAGATAGCGGTTGGCAGACAGGTGTAGATCTGCCGCGAGCGGACCGAATTCTTCGCCCAATTCACCGGGGAGATGGCCGGTCGTTAGCTGCAACGCTAGGGTATCGGGCTTGGCCTGCCCGGCGATGGCTATGGGCGCTGCGCCGCGCAAAAAAGACGCTGCCTGCAACGCGCCCTTCAATGCGAGATCGTAGTCCCCCTCTAAGTCGGAAGAGCCAGTGGCTACCAACTCCAGCAAGGGCGATTGCAGGTCGAGACGAGTTGCCCCATCGGGCTGGTGCCAACCCGTTATCTCGGCGTCAAATTGCCGATCGGGAATTAGGTCCACATCGCGTAGGAGGGCGGTAAAGTCCGCTGCATAGCGCCGGTGCTGCAATTGTACGCCAGCCGCTAGATCGAATTCCGCTCGTCCTGCAAAGGGAGCCGCTAGCGCAAGGTCAAATCCCTCGCCTCGCAGTTGGGTCTGCAAGCTGTCGCGAGTAAAGAAATAAGTCGCCTCGCCCGTCAGGGTGCCGTCGAACAGGGAGACGAGCAGCGAATCCACCACTAGGCGCGTGCCGTTGGCGCGTATGTCTCCTCGCAGATCCACAGCCGAGACCGCTGGCGCGCTCCCCTTGCCTCTGAGCGTCCCGCGCAGTTGCAGGGGTGTCAATGCCCCGTCTATCTCCGCTGCTAGGGAACCCCGCGCGGAATCGGTCTCTACCGTCGCCGTGGCATCTACCTGCAAAGGCCGCGGCAACTTCAGCCCCAAGGCAAACGAGGCGTGCAGGTCAGACCTTAGACTGTCGCCAGCGCCCACGGCCTGTATCTCGCCGCGGTCAATGCGGTGCGGACTGAGCGCAAGATCTAGCGTTAGCGAGCGCAGCGGCACGCCCTGCAATTCGGATAAGGTTAGCTCTAAGTGCGCCGAGGTGTCGGCTACTGCGCGATACGCGCCGTGCCAGTCCCGCGCTACGATCCGCGTCTCGCCCAACTGCCAATCGAGCGCACCGGCTGTCGCGTTGAGGTTGGGGAGGAAGGCCAGGGGTAGCTCGATGTCCGTGGCTGCGGTAGTTGAATCGGCCTTGGTACTTGGCTCGATCCGCACCTTGGGTGCCTGTATGTCGATTTCCCAAGACCACGGCCACGCGGCGAGGTACTCGGCATTGACGGTCACCCCTAGCGCGGGGTTTTTGCAGTACACGTCGGAAAAGGAAAACGCGTAGAGCAAGCCCCCCCGGCGACTGCCGATGGAGATCTGCCATCCCCCAACTCCGCGCTCTAGCAGGTGCGCAAGTGCGGCCGGCCCTATGGGCGTGACCGCAATGAGGAAGAGGACGGCACCCAAAACGGCCGCCGCCCCGAGCAGCTTTCTCTTCATTCGGATTCGAGGCGAGTCAGGGCCTTAGACACGTGGAAGAGCGAGTCGGGCAATGGCGCGTACGCCATGGCCTTGATCTCGCGGTCTAAGCGGAATACTTGGCTGAGCTTCTCTTTCTCGGGGAGCTTGACTGCGGCCGTCAAGGTGGAGCGTAGCGCGAAACCTTTGAGTTCCTCGGCGTTCTCTAGCTCCTCGCTTAGAGCTTCGTGATCTTCTAGCCCTTCCAGCCCTCCGCCGATTAGCGATGGATAGGACGTGCTAGCGTTCTGTAAGTCCATAAACGCGGCGATCTCCTGAAAGCCGGGGAAGTCCTTGGCAATGCAGGCATCGTACGTGTAGCGGTTTTCGCGGCGCAGCTCTTGGGTTTTGGGGTCGAGGTAGCGGGCGCGCATCTGCGCGACGACCCGCCGACAGGGAATGCCAGCGATGCGCGCCGTGTCTCCCGGCACCTTGACCGCAAGGGCTCTCTGCGGCCCGCCGGGAGCGGCTTCCGGCTTGGCAACGGCCTTGCGCGCCGGAGGGGCTTTCTGCTGGACGAAGGTCTGGGCCGTCAGGTCGATTTCGTACACTTGCGCTTGGTCCAGCCGCAAAATGGTGCTGGTATTGAGGGACTGGCCCTGCCGTCGGAGGGCCTTGGCCGTTTTCGCGTCGGTCTCAATCTGCTGCTCGACCCGCTGGCTCTTGCCCTTGATGTAAATTTTGTGGGTCGTTTTGCGCGCTCCGGTTTTGGCTTTGCCAAATCCCCGATTGACGACCTCTTCCTCGAAATACACATCGGCACCAGCGCTCGCCGCGCTGACGAGCAATGCACATAAGAGCAAAATCATGCGCGCACTCTCCTGTAGTAGGGTAGAAGACGTGTGCTATATAGAACACATAGGGGAGGGAAAAGTGTCCCCTTTTATTAAACGACAATGGAAGCATAATATAGCGAAACGCAGTTGCTAGCCCATAAACAAAAGGCCCCTGCCCGCAAAGGGCGAGGGGCCTCGGAGTTTCTTGCCGCGTCTGCTGTT
>VXZF01000245.1 GCA_009845645.1 Gemmatimonadota bacterium
ATACCATTGAAGAAGGAACGGAGATGCTGCGCCGAGGCTTCCGCTGCATAGCGTACGGCGGCGACTTGTGGCTCTACCGCCGCGCCTTGGCCGAAGGCATCGAAGGACTGCGGACGAGCGTATGGCGACGGTAAAATGAAAAGGCCCGCCGGGTAAAGGCGGGCCTCATCGTTACTCCACTAACAACGGCGCTGGCCTATTCACCCTCCAGCGCCCGCCGCATCGCCTCGCCTTGGTCCCGCCAATACCCGTACAGCACCGCTATATCCGTGCCCACGCAGAAGTGCCGCACCCCCATGTCGAGAAAGCGCTTGGCGTCGTCGGCTGTGTTGATCTCGGCGCGCGGATGGACACCCATTGCCAAGGCTGTCTTAAAAACCTTTTCTTCGGCGGCGGCGATTTCCGGCACGCCGCGCTGGCCGGCCTTGCCGACGCTCATGGAGTAATCGGCCCCTCCCCACTGGACCATCTCGACCCCTTCTACTGAGAGCATGGCCTCTAAGTCGGCGACGGCACTCTCCTTTTCGATCATCAACACCACGACCACGTCGCGCAGCGCTTGGACGTACTCCGGGGTGCCGCCGTAGCTCATATAGGCGATGCGCCGCATAGCTACCCCATAGGTGCCTTCGTCTCCAGGCGCGTCGGCGCGCACGCAGCGCACACAGGCCCGCGCGTCGTCTGGGTCGCGCACATCGGCAAAGAGCACGCTGCCAAAACCCGACCCTATGGCCCGTTGGGCTACGTAAGCGCGGTTTTCGGCATCGACTTTGATCATCGTTCCCAAGTCCCATAGCTCGGCGGCCCGGGCGAGGTTGTCCAAGTCGTGCAGGTCAAAGGGGCCATACTCGGCGACAAATTCCACATAGTCGTACGCGCCGGTATGCCCTAGGGCTTCGACGATCGAAGGCCAAGTGGTGTGGATGTGGGTGCCTAGCGTGGGCTCGCCGGCGTTGAGTTTTTCGCGCAGCTTGTTGGGTCTCATTGTTTTTCTCCTTTAAAACAGTTCCTCATCGCGGTCGGTGGCTGGCGGTGGCGCAATCGAAAGCGCCGACACCTCGGCGCGCATCTCGGCCGACATGGCAAAGTCGAGCGCGGCGAGCGATGGCTTTAGCTGGTCTAGGTCGCGCCCGCCGACGATCGGCGCGGTCACGTCTCGATGCCCCATGACCCACGCGACGGCTAAGGTCGCCGGATGCACGCCTTGGTCGCCGGCATAGCGCACGAAGCGCTCGGCGACTTCGTAGAACACAGGGTTGGCGTAGCGCTTGATGTAGTTGTCCTGCTGCAAGAGACGACCCCGTTCGGGCCGCTTGTCGATCCCGTATTTGCCGGTCAACAAGCCGCCTCCTAAGGGGCTGTAGGCAATCACGCCCAAGCCCTCTGAGCGGGCCAGTGGCAGGATTTCTACCTCTACTTGCCGCTTGGCTAAGCTGTACATGGGCTGAATGCACGCAAAGGGTGCCAGCCCTTCGCGGGCGCAGTGGCCGAGGGCTTTGGCAATCTGCCAAGCGGCCCAGTTGCTCACGGCCGGGTAGAGGATTTTGCCGCCGCGCACCAAGTCGTCGAGCGCGGCGAGGGTCTCTTCCATCGGCGTATCTTCGTCGAAGTTGTGGACGAAGTACAGGTCGAGGCGGTCCGTCTGCAGCCGCCTGAGACTGGCTTCTACGGCCTGCGCGATATGCCGCCGCGACAGGCCTCGGTCGTTGGGGCCGTCGCCCATCGCGCCGCAGACTTTTGAGGTGATTACCAAGTCGTCGCGCTCGCCTTGGATCAAGCGGCCCAATATCTCCTCGGAACGCCCGTTGGAATAGACATTGGCCGTGTCGAAAAAATTGATCCCCAACTCGCGGCAGTAGCGATACATCTGCCCGGAGGTCGCCTCGTCCGCATCACCGCCAAAAGCCATCGTACCATAGCACAGGGAAGACACTTTGACTCCCGTGCGGCCTAGGGTATTGTACTGCACCTTATACTTTCTCCTTTAGTAGAATTCCGTGCGGCAGGGCAAGCTAAGAAAGAGGGTAGCTGTTATCAAGTGGCGTCATTGGCCGTACCGCACGACCGTCCTATATTAAGCGATTTACGCATTACAGGAGTGATTCAATCTCAATGGCCGCGCCCCGCCAACGCCTGCTCTACTTGCAGGCACGCACCCCCAGCGTCATGTCCAACATCATCGGCCTAACGCTCATCGAGCCGGTCGCGGGCTTCGCGCCCGAAATCCGCGCTGAATCAGCACCTGATTGGCCCTACGAAACCGTACACGACGCCGTAGTGGACGGCTGGCAAATCGTCCAATTCCCCCACCTACAAGCTCCGTTCGACGACAGGGAGTTGGACGTGATTGGCTATGAATTCATCCTACAGAAAATGGAGGTTATCGCCGATGAGTGAGCATCTGCTCAGCGACGCCGAAGTGGCCCGCTTCCTCGTCACCGACTACCACATCATCGAGCCGGAATTGCCCGCCGGGCTCAACGAGTCCATCGCCGCCCAGCTCGACGCGCTCGACTACAATCCCGGCGACGCCATCACCGAAGCCGTACCTGAGCTCTGGCAAGTGCTCGATCACCCGGCCGTCACAGGCGCGCTCGTCAGTCTGCTCGGCCCGGGCTACGAGGTGCAGTCGCATCGCCACTGGCACTGCAAGCAGCCGAACTCCCCGCACATGAACTGGCACCAAGACGGCCTCAACAACCGCGACGTGCTGCTCAACCGCTTCCTCGGGCTGTACTACCCGACCGACGTCACGCCCGACATGGGGCCGACGATCATCGTCCCCGGCACCCAGTTCCGCAACGCGCCGACGGACCGCATGGCCACGTACACCAACATCCGCGGCCAAGTGCCGCTCGTGGTCAAGGCCGGGACCGTGGCTTTTACGCACTACGACCTCTGGCACGGCACCGCGGCCAACCGCTCGCCGCACAAGCGCCACATGATCAAATTCCTCTTCCGCCGCACGCAGGACAACACAGCACCCACTTGGAATCACGACCCCGAGGCGGCCAACAAACCCGCCGACTGGAACGAGCGCGACCAGGCCGAGGACGTGACCAACATTCTCAACTTCACCAATCCGTTGGGCGTCTCCCAAAGCGACCACTACAAGGAGCGCGCCATTCGCCGCCAGAACTGGAACTATCTCATGGGCCTGTCGGCCTAATCCCAACCTCTAGCAAAGAAAGCAATTCTATGACCGTTCAGATCGCCCGCGTTGAAGAGCGTTTCAAATGCCCCGGACCCCAGCCCAACGGCCTGCAAGCTGCGCCCGACGGCCTCTGGTGCATCGACCAAGTGGACCTCAAGATCTATAAATTCGACTACGAAAGCGGCGAAGTTCTCTTTGAAGCCCAGACCGACACCGCACACTCCAGCGGCGTTACGCTCGGCGACGGATCGCTGTGGATCGCCTCGACCTTTGAACTCAAGATCGCCCGCCTCGACCCGGCTACGGGCCAGACCATCGCCAAGCTAAGTTCGCCCGGCAATGGCGTCGTCGCCTGGGTCGCCGACCAGCAGAATGGCCGCGTCACGGGGGCGCACGGCCTTGAGTGGAAGGACGGTAAGGTGTACGTGGCCTCGCCGCCTTCGCAGTTCGTCCACGTGATGGATGCCGATACTTGGGAAGAAGTTCATTCCTTTCGCGTCCCCGGCCTCCGGGTTCACGGCTTAGCTTGGGCTGACGACGGCACCCTCTGGGTCGCCGACACCTCGGCTGGCACCATCAACCGCCTCGATCCCGAAGATGGGCGTATCTGGGAAGTCGTCCGCGTCGAAGCCCCCACCGAAGTCCACGGGCTGACCATCCACGAGGGAGTGCTCTGGTACTGCGACGCTGCCACGCGCGCAATCGGTCAACTGTACATATAGCAGAAAGGGACTCCATTGAAGATCACAGAGGTCAAAACCGCTGAAGTGCGCGTAAACCGCTATCTCTACCATTACGTCCGCATCCACACCGACAAGGGCATCTACGGCACCGGCGAGGCCAGCCACGTCGATGGCGGCTGGCGCGGCTCCACCCAGACCATGGCCGCCCAGCTCATCGGCCAGGACCCGCGCGATGTCGATGCGCTCTTTGAAGGCATTCGCCGCAGCTACATCTTCCGCGGCGGCATGTCGGGCTTGGCGATTTCGGCGCTGACCGGCCTTGAGGTCGCGCTGTGGGACTTGGCTGGCAAGGCCCAAGGCATACCCGTTTATCGGCTTTTGGGCGGCAAATTCCGCGACCGGGTGCGCCTCTACGTGGATAGCGCCCATTCGGACTACAAAGAGCGCGCCGAGGACGCGCGCGCAAAAGGCTTTACCGCGATTAAGTTCGATCTCGACGACGGGGGCCATCCGGAAAAGCTCGATCCTTGGAACTGGTCGGTGGCCCCTGCCGAGCTGGAGGATCTAGTCGACCAAGCGCACCAGATTCGCGAGGCCGTCGGCCCCCACATGGACTTGGCCATTGACCTGCACGGGCGCTACGACGCCACCGCCGGGATGAAGTTCGCCCACGCGCTTGAGGGCCTGAATCTGATGTGGCTCGAAGAGCCGGTGCCGCCCGAGAATATCGACGCGCTCAAGCGCATCACCGACTCGACCCGCACCCCGATCTGCGCCGGCGAGAACGCCTATCTGCGCTACGGTTTCCGCGACATGCTCGAACAGCAGGCGGTCGATATCATCATGCCCGACATTTCCAAGTGCGGCGGCCTATCCGAGTGCCGCAAGATCGCCAACATGGCCGAGACCTACTACATCCCCTTTGCCCCGCACAACAACTCCAGCGCCTTGAGCACCGTGGGAGACGCCCACGTCTGCGCTAGCGTGCCCAATTTTCTCGCTTTGGAGTTCCATCGCTACGACGACCCGACTTGGAATGACGTGGTCCTTTCCGGCGAGCCGGTGATTCAGGAAGGGCACGTGGTGTTGAGCGAGAAGCCGGGGTTGGGGGTCGAGCTGAATGAGGCGTTTTTGCAGAGTATGATGGAGGACGGAGAGCCGCTCTGGCAGTAAAACCAGCAATCTGAAACCACTACAATAGGAAACCCACCATGACCCAACGCAAAGCACACAACCCCGCCTGGCCTTGGACCAAGAATTTCCGCATCTCACAGGCCGTGCAGGTGGGCGATACGATCTATGTCTCCGGCCAAGGGCCGCTCGACTCGGAAGGGCAACTCGTCGGCGAAGACGATATGGCCGCGCAGTCGCGCCAAGTCTTTGCCAACATCCGCGTCGTACTCGCCGAGGCTGGCGCAACCATGGACGACGTGGTCAAGATCACCTCGTTTATCACTGACACGGGCCGCTACGCCGAATACACGGGTGCCCGCGCCGAAGCCTTCCCCAACCACATCCCCGCTAGTTCTACCGTGACGGTCGCCGACTTGGTGATACCCGGTATGCTCGTCGAAGTCGAGGCTATAGCCGTGCTCGGCAGCGGTAGCTAACTACCTCGGCTCCCGATAGACATCCGGCCCAGAGCTGCCGACCAAGATGTCCAAGTCAGCGCCCTTGTCGGCTTGGAGCACGTGCTTGACATACAGGCCGGCATAACCCCGCGTGACGACCGGCGCGGGCGGCGTCCACGCTTGCCGCCTCCTTTGTAGCTCCTCGTCGGATACGGCCATGTTCAACGACCGCTTTTCTACGTCCAACTCGATCAGGTCGCCGTCCTGCACCAAGGCCAGCGGCCCACCCACCGCGGCTTCGGGTGCGACGTGCAGAATCACCGTCCCGTAGGCCGTGCCGCTCATCCGTCCGTCCGATATGCAAACCATGTCGCGCACGCCCTGTTGCAATAGCTTCTTGGGCAATCCGAACTTCCCGGCTTCGGGCATACCGGGAAAACCTTTTGGGCCGATGCCCTTTAAGACCAGCACGCAGTCTTTGTCCACGTCGAGATTCGGATCGTCAATCCGCTCTCTGTAGTCTTCTATACTTTCGAACACCACGGCTCGTCCGCAATGCTGCATCAGCTCGGGCGAGGCCGCCGACGGTTTGATAATCGCCCCATCCGGGCAGAGGTTGCCTCGGAGCACGGCGATCCCGGCCGCCTCCTTGAACGGCTTGTCGATCGCGGCGATGACCGCTCGGTCGTAGCATTGGGCACCCGAGGTATTTTCGCCAAGCGACTTGCCTGTCACCGTCAAGGTCTCCATGTGCAGATGTTCTTTCAGCTCTTGGATCACGGCGGGCAAACCCCCGGCGTAGAAGAAGTCCTCCATCAGATATTCGCCCGAGGGCATTAGGTTGACCAAGTGCGGCATGCGGCTGCCCAAGCGGTCGAAGTCGTCCAAATCCAATTCGACGCCGAGCCGCCCAGCGATGGCCAACAGATGCACCACGAAATTGGTCGAGCCGCCCAGCGCTGCATTGACCTTGATGGCGTTTTCTACGGCTGGCCGGGTCAAAATGCGCGACATGCGCAAGTCTTCTCTCACCATCTCGACGATGCGATTGCCCGCCAAATGCCCCAAGCGCTTGCGCCGCGCATCCGGCCCAGGGATCGCCGCGCCGCTCGGCAGCGTCAGCCCGACAGTCTCGACCATGCAGGCCATCGTCGAGGCCGTGCCCATGGTCATGCAGTGACCGTCCGAGCGCGAAATCCCAGCCTCGGCTTCCAGATAATCCAAGCGCGAGATGCTCCCGGCTCGCAGTTCGGTGGTAAAGCGATAGACATCTGTGCCAGAGCCGATATTCTCATTGCGGAACTTGCCGTTGAGCATTGGCCCGCCCGTCACCGCAATGGTTGGCAAGTCCACGCTCGCCGCCCCCATCAGACAGGCTGGCGTCGTTTTGTCGCAGCTAGTTAGCAACACCACCCCGTCGAGCGGATTGGCGCGGATGCTTTCCTCCACATCCATGCTCGCCAAGTTGCGGTAGAGCATAGTAGTTGGCTTCATCAGCGTCTCGCCGAGCGAGGTAACCGGAAATTCGAGTGGAAAGCCTCCGGCCTCATACACCCCGCGCTTGACCTGCTCGGCCAAGATCCGCAGATGGGCGTTGCAAGGGTTCAAGTCCGACCACGTATTGCAGATCCCAATCACGGGCCGGCCATCGAACATCTGCTCGGGATGGCCCTGATTCTTGGTCCAGCCTCGGGACACAAACCCTTGGTGCCACTCGTCGCCAAACCACCCCGCACTGCGGAGCTTCTTTTCGTCGCCCGTCATGCTACGCCGGCATCTTTCGCTGAGTGTGCGCTCGCCCTACTCGGGCTGTTTCTTCATTTCCCCCAGAGAACACTCGCGCCCCAGCATCAATTTTCTCCGCAACCGTCTCGGGCGTGGACCCATCCAAAAAAGCCACGCCGTTTTGCCGACACGCCGCCTTGACCCGCTCGTGCGTCTCCTGCATCTCTTCGGGCCACGGCTGCGGCATCGTCCGATACCCCAGCGAAATGCTCAAATCGCCCGGGCCCATTTCGGCAAAGCCGATCCCCGGTACGGACAGGATTTCCTCGATGTGGGGCAGGGCCGCCACCGACTCGATCTTCAGCCCCAGCAGCAACTCGCCTTCCGGGTTGAGCGGCCAAGGGTCGGCTTTGGTTAGATACTCGTCGCGACTCGCGCCCCACACACCCGCACACACCCCCTCTGAGCCGACGCCGCGCGTGCCCCGGCCTAAATCGGCACCAACGCCGATGGTGTTGACCGGATAGCGGCACGACTCGACAAAGGCTCGGACGGCCCCGGCCGATTCGGCTTGGCAAAGCAGAATGCCGTGCGCGCCTCGGCCTAGGATCTGCCGAAATTGCCAAGCGTTGTAGCGCACGATCTCCTCGGATCGGCCCTCGACTGGGGCCTCGACGATGATCGCAGGAGTCCGATGCCCGCTGCGGGTCGGCCCACCGGCGATCAAGCCGCGTAGGTATTCGTCTAATCCGGTCATGTCGAACGAGCCGTGTTCCATGCCGACGTTGATGTAGTCGGCCCAAGTTGCGGCGTCCTCTTTGCCCTGCTCGTAGGTCAGCACGTGTCCGGCGTGGGCACCTGTGTAGTAGATTGGCTGATCCTCGGCGAGGAGTTCGACGGCGCGGTTGATTTTCTTACTCATCGAATCGCTCCTTAAAAGGTTTTAATTCCACGAATCCACTCCCAAGAGCTTCCGCCCTAGGGAAGTCAACTCGGCTGGCTGCTGATGCTGGTGTTCCCAATCTCGCGCATCGCCGGGCCAGCGGGGCGTCGGTCGCCGCTCCTGCCAAGCCATGATCCGCTCCTGGCGTGTGGCTTCTCCATTTGCAGGTGCTGGCTTCATGGTGATATACTGCGCCAATCGCGGACGATCAGACCGATTGTGGCCGTTGCCGTGGGCCAACAACCGATGCCAGATCAGCAGGTCTCCGGCTTGGCCCGCAATCGATTCGACCGTCAGCCCTGTTAGATCGGGTTTGCGCGTATCGCGATCCGCCGGCTGAGTCTTGACCCATTCGTCGAACATCCGGTGAAAGCCGGGTACGCACTGGAAGCCGCCTTGGTCCTCTGCCGTATCCGTCAAATACAGAACCCCTTGCACCCCAAAGGACACCGGCTGCTGTGCCGTATCGACATCCCAGTGAATCATCCCCTTGTTGCACCATTCGGGCCGATCCTCGCGCGCCGGCGGTTTCATATTGGCCCGGTCCAGCGAGACCCACAACTTCTCGTCGTCCCAAATCTCGGCAAAAGCCTGATGCACCTTGGGGTACTGCCGATTGTCCCACAAGGCTTGGTGCTGGTAGATTTCGACCATCCCCGCCGCTGATATCGGCGAGCACCGATTGTCGCGGGTATAGGGCTGGTACTTGTACCAATCCTCTTCGCATTCTGGGTCCATCTCCAAAAATTCCCAGATCGCCGTCACCATCGCGTCCAAGTTTTCTTGGGGCACGGCGTTGTGGACGACCACATAGCCATTCTCTTCCCAGAAGGCCCGATCTTCTTTGCTCAATACTGGCATATTCTCTCCTCCAAGTCGTCCTGCGTTTACACCCGGTTCACCCGTACACCATCTGGATCAACGCCCGAATATACCCAATCGCATACGCCTTCCCATACAACGACCCGTACCCATGCGCAAAAGACGGCGTGTGGTCCATCATATACGGCCCATTGAACCCATTGTCTCGATATACTTCCATCGCTCGCCGCATATCTACTTCTCCCTCGTCCAAGAACACCTCGGTAAATCGCGGCAACTGCCCGCGCACATTGCGGAAATGCACCCACGCGATCTTGTCCTTTACAGCCATCTCGGCGATCGCATCGTAGATCTTTTCTGGCCCCAGCAACTCGGTCATGCACCCTTGGCAAAAGAGCATGCAATTGCTGTCGCTTGGCGCGATCTCGAAGAAAATTTTGCGAAACTGCTCTAGGGTCGAACAAATCTGCGCCACGCCCCCTAGCGGCTTGGGAATCGGCGGGTCGTCCGGGTGCAGGGCCATCCGCACCCCCGCCTTTTCAGCCGCGGGGATCGCCGCCGCTAAAAATCGCTCCATCCGCGCCCACATCTGCGCCTCATCTACCGGAGGATCGTGCGGTTCGGGCCGGTTTTTAGCAAAAACTGCGTAGTCGAACGTACTGTATTGCACGCCGCCCCTACCCGTGTCCGCAGGGGTGCGAAAGTTACCCATGGGTTTGAAGTTCCAGCCCACGCAGGGAATGCCGGCTCGGCCCACGCTCTCCAGCATCTTGCACCAGTGGTCGATCTTTTCGTCCATGTCCTCTTCGGCTAAGGTGATCTCTTCCCAAGCGGGCATGAAGATATTGTTCAGCTTCATGCCGTGCGCCTCGACCTTTTCCCGCGCCTGCGCCAACGCGTCGATACAGTCCTTGCCGACCTTTAAATTCTGCGCCAGTGACGTATTCGCCGAACCGGTACCGCCCCGACGCCCAGCGGCGGGCGCTCCCCCGCGCAAGTCTAGATGGATCGAGTCCACCCCAATCGCGCAAAAGAAGCTCAGATGCTCGTCGTCGAGTTCGCCGATGGAAACTTGGTCTTGGATATACATCAGCCGCTTTCTTTTTAAACCGCAACCCTTTGCGTCAAAACCTCGCCCAGCGCGAGTTTATCATCCGGCGACTGGCCGATCCCGCTGGTTCTGGCCACCGTAGCGGAATCCCGGCACGTTGTCGGCGCAGTACGTGCCGCGAAACAGGGTCTGCCGCATCGGGGGCATTTGCTCGATGAGTTCAGTCGGCGGCAACCACGAGCTCCAGCGCGAGCCAACGCTGTTGTAGAGATTGAATATGCCCACCCGCTCGTTGTCGGCATTGGTCCACGGCGAGGTGCTGTGCGCTAGGGCCTCGGTAAAAAACAGCACGGACCCAGCCGGGCACTCGTATGTTTCCCACACGGCCGAATGCGGGTCCTGAATCGATTCGGGAGAGGGGTATGCAGCCTTGTGGCTCCCCGTGGCTAAGAGCGTGCCGCCTTGCCGCATTTTGACCGGTGCTAGCTCCCACACCACTCGCGTCAACCCGCTGAAGGACTTGCCGGGAATGCTCTGGTAGTGATGCGAATCCACGGCAAAGCGGAAGAAGCCGCTGCCATTGTGCGGGTTGAAAACGCCCTCTCGCTCGGGGGTCGCCGCGGGGTTGCGCAAGTTGCTGCCCTCCATGCGAAACCCGTAGCACTCAGCGCTCGACAGTCCTGGAAACGCCAGAAATTCGTTGAGGAAACCCACCACAACCGGATGATCGGTCAGCTTCTCCAGCGGCCCGGCCACAAAAGAACGCTCGTGTTCCGGCAGCGACTCCGGGTATTTCTGCACGCGCAAGGCATACTCGCGCATGGCCTCAATCTCGTCGTCGGCCAATACCCCGGGCACCAACAGCCACCCGCGCACATCGAAGAGATATTTCTGCTCGTCGGTCAGCGCGATGACCGGCTCGCCATCGGCATTTTTTTGCGGCAGATCGCCTTCCTCCAACAGCAACGGCTGCCCCAGATTCTTATCGACTACATATGCTTCGCTCATCTTGTGCAATCCTTTTTGGTCTTATGAACGTTGTTCGGCTCGTGGAAATGGCTGGAGCGGCGATTTGTTCTCTCCATCTACTTCGTACTCGTCCGGCGGAAATGCCGTGCATAATTCACCGTCTCGCAGCACCCAATGGAGATTGCCCCAGGTGCGCGGCGAGCGGTCGGCCAGGGCCGGCGTGGTATAGACGCCAGCGATGCCGATCCGGCTCTGCGGACTCTCGTTGACCGGACTGTAGTGCCACATGCTGCTGTGCCAGCAGACGACATCGCCTGGTGCTAGCTCAATGTGCTCGACCCCGCACTCAGCCTTTAGGGCCGCGACTCGCTCTCTCGGTATTTCGCCGTGGATGCTGTCGTCGTAGAGCACGTGTTCGACGATCTCGGTTTTGTGGCTGCCCGGAATGAATTGCAGGCAGCCGTTGTCGCGCCGCGCCGGGTCGAGGGCCATCCAGAAGTTGAACGGCTCGGTCTCGCCATCGCGCCACAGCCCGTTGTCTTGGTGCCAAGGCGTGGCCGCCCCGGTCTTGGCCGGCTTGACGAAGACGCTGCTGAACTTGAGCAGGATATCATCGCCCAGATAATACCGCCCCAGCGGTGCCATCGCCCCGGCGTGTACCGTGTGCCAGACTAGCGGCGCAGTGTGGCACCAGCGGTTGAACTTGCGAAAGCGCTGCGCCCGCGCCTCGGGCGTATCGCCCATCGGATCCATGGGATCGGCGTCCGTGCGCACGTTCTCGGGCTCGGGCGTGTACAGGACGTTTTTGATCACCCCGCGCATCTCCGCTGCTTGGTCGGTCGTCGCGACCCTAGGCACTGTGAAATAGCCTTTTTCCTCCCAGGAGCGGACTTGGTCTTGGGTGGGTTGCCAGCTTTTCATGCGTCCTCCATCTCAGTGTTCTTCAACCACCAGCGAGCCGAACTTCTCCTCGTCCCACTCCGCGCCCCAGCCCGGCCCATCCGGGGGGGCGATGTGTCCTTCTTCAATCAAGGGCGCGTTGAGCAAGCCCCACTGCGCCCCGGTCTGCCGCAGGCTGTCGGCCGTTGCCCCGAAAAACTCGTAGAAATCCGTGTTGTCGATACAGCAGCCCAAGTGCGCGTGGACCAGCCCGTCCAATGCCCCACCGGCATTCAATTCGATATTCGCTCCATGCAGCTCGGCCAGATGCGCCAGCTTCAGCACCTGTGTCGTCCCGTGCCGGGCATTGCCCCGCAGGCGATCGGTCGCTCCTTGGATCAGCCATTGCGCCGTCAAGTCGATGTCGTGCATCAGCATCTCGGTCCCCATCACCGGAATGGTCAACGCTCGGCACAGCTCCTGATATTGATTCATCTTCTGCTCGTGCATCGGCTCTTCCAACCACACAAAATCCAACTCCTCCAGCACGCGCCCCACTTCAATGGCCTCGCGCAGGTCATAGGAACACACTGGATCGGTGATCAAACCGTAATCCGGTCCCACGGCGTCCCGCACGGCTCTGTAAATAGGGATATCGGCCTTTCCTCCTTTATACGTGTGAAACTTGTACGCCCCAATACCCATTTCCTTGCCGAGTTCTATAGCGCTGAGGTATCCCTCTATGTCCGTATCCCCACCGGTCAGATACGCGGGCAGTCGCGGCCGTACACGCCCCACCAACGCATAGACCGGTAGCCCTGCGGCCTTGCCCAAAATGTCCCACAGACAGTTGTCAAACGCCCCAAACCACCCCGGAGGCTGGTACACCCACCGGGTTCCCTTCCAAAACTGTTGAAACAGTCCCTCGCGCTCCCACGGGCTCCTCCCTACCGCGTGATACTGCACGATGTCGGCCTGATAGGGAGTCATCGACGTGTCGCTGCGCCCCACAATGCCCTCGTCCGTGTGGACCTCTAAAAAGCTCTGCCGCGCTGGGCGCAATTCCTGGTTTGGCCTTCCCTGGTGCGTGTATTGTATCCTCCGCAACCCCTCTACCCGTGCGATACTGTGGCCGCCGCGCCCCTTGCTGCTTGGGTCTTCCAACACCAGCAATTTCACTGCGGTGATTTTCATGTGCGCCTCCTTTATTCACAAACTTGCATACCCTATATTCACCCCCCACAACTGTCAACCTCGGGGACTTATATGAAAATCGCCGCCATCGAA
This sequence comes from Gemmatimonadota bacterium, assembly GCA_009845645.1. GTDB lineage: Bacteria > Latescibacterota > UBA2968 > UBA8231 > UBA8231. The sequence goes on from VXZF01000245.1 coordinate 13,085, forward strand.
ACCTTCGACCTCGCCTGCCCCCTTGAACAGCCCTTTGGCTGGTCCCAAGGCTGGCTCGACCAGCGCAGCACCACGCTCGTCAAAGTCACCACAGACGACGGCCTCGTCGGCTGGGGCGAAGGCGCGGCCGCCAGTCTCATCGACGGCTTACTTGCCCCGCTGCTCATCGGCCAAGACCCCATGGACCGCGCAGGGCTGTGGGAGCGCATGTTTCACGCGCTCTACAACGGCAATAACGCGGTCGGCCTAGCCGGCAGCGCCCTTTCCGCGCTCGACATCGCCCTCTGGGATCTCGCGGGCAAAGCTACCGGTCTCCCGATCTACGCCCTCCTCGGCGGCAAGGTTCGCGACAAAGTCGCCGTCTATGCGACCGGCCTCTACTACACCAAAGGCGAGTTTCCCGACCGCCTGCTCGACGAGGCGCGGGGCTATGTGGACGCAGGCTTCAAGGGGATGAAGACCAAAGTCGGCGGGCTGGCCATCGCCGAGGATGTCGCGCGCGTCCGCGCCCTGCGCGATGCCATCGGCCTGAACACTCACCTCATGATCGATGCCAACGAAGCCTACAATGCCACCACGGCGATTCGCATTGGCCGACAGCTGGCCGATCTGGACCTGGTGTGGTTTGAAGAGCCGGTCAACGCCCAAGACTTGGACGCCTATTTGGAGGTCAAAGCCGCGTTGCCCATGGCCATTGCCGGCGGCGAAAACCTGCGCACCCGCTACGAATTCAAGCCCTACCTGACGCGCCGCGCGTACGACATTGTCCAGCCCGACATCATGCACTGCGGCGGCATCACCGAGATGCAGCGCATCTGCGCCATGGCCAACGCCTGCGGCATTCAGGTCAACCCCCATGTCTGGGGATCGCCCGTTATGATTGCCGCCACGTTGCACCTTGCCGCCACGTTGCCGCCCTGCCCACCAGCGCGCAACGCCCAGCCCTATATGCAGGAGCCGGTGATGGAATTCGACCGCACGCCGAGCGCTATCCGCCAAGAGCTATGCGCGGTGCCGTTTGACCAAGAGGACAGCTTTGTGCGCGTGCCGACCGGGCCGGGATTGGGGATTGAGGTGGATGAAGGGGTCGTCGAAAGGTTGAGGGCGTCTTAGCAGCTGTGAGCAACCGGATTGAGCGTCGATCACTAGGCCTAACCCTTGCCTTTACTACCCTGCTGCTGTGGGGTGCCCTGCCTGTGGTGCTCAAGCTACTGTTGCAATCGCTGGACCCCTTTACAGTTACTTGGTACCGCTTCCTGCTCGCGGGGGCCATGCTGATCCCCGTCATCCACTTTCGCTACGGCCTTACCTCTCCTTTTCGGATTCGCGGCGTAGCTTCGGTTCTAGCGGTGGTTTGCGTCCTCGGCCTCGGCGGCAACTACCTGACGTATCTGATGGGACTGAGCCGCATCTCGCCTGGCTCTGCTCAGATCGTGATGCAGTTTTCGCCAATAATTGTGCTCTTGGGCGGACTGATCTTCTTCAAAGAATCCTTTAGCCGTCTGCAGTGGGTCGGCCTCGGCGTGCTGATCGTGGGAATGGGACTCTTTTTCAACCAGCGCTTTGCCGAACTGCTTTTCGTGTTGGAAAATTACGGCATCGGCGTTTGGCTCGTCTTCGCCTCGGCCATTCTCTGGGGAGTTTTCATGCTGGCGCAAAAACCCCTGCTGCGGCACCTGCCCTCGACCTCGATCATGGCCTTGGTCTATTGGTTTGGCACGATGCTCTTCCTGCCCTTGGCCCAGCCGAGCCGCATATTCGACCTGCCGGCCATCCCCTCCTTGCTCTTGGCCTGCTCGGTCGTCTTCACCCTCGTCTCCTATCTCAGCTTTGCCGAATCGCTCAAGCGGATGGAGGCCTCGCGCATGGGTGCGCTGGTCTCGCTGACGCCTCTGGTCACGATGGCCGTGATGGGCCTACTCGCCCTCTTTGACCCCAACCTAGTCCCCATGGAACCCCTCAACAAACCCGCCATCGGCGGTACCATACTGGTGGTCGTCGGATCGATGTGCAGCACCCTAGGCAAGAGCGCCTCTTAATGGCGAGGACACCAATGAACTTTCGCATCGAAGAAGAAAGCATCGACGGCCTGTCTGAATACGGACAAGTGCCCATCGCCCTCAAAGTAAAAAGCCGTTTTCGCGTCGAACTCATCGACAATGGCTTGGGAGGAATCCGGCTGGTCGAAGAACCTGTCGATCCGCCCTATATCAAAAACTACGACCACTCCGGTGGTCCCGAGCGCTGGACCCGGAGAACATGGGACCTCTCGCGGTGGATTGTCCTCGCCGCATACAGGGAACAAGAGCACATCGGCGGGGCCATTGTCGCCTTTCACGGCGAAGGCTTAAACTACTGCGAAGGGCGCGAAGATCTAGCCGGCCTCTGGGATATCCGCGTGCGGCCCGAATATCAAGGACGAGGTGTGGGCAGGGCGCTCTTCCATCGCGCCGAGACCTGCGCCAAGCAGCGGAGCTGCACCCAACTCAAGATCGAGACCCAAAATATCAATGTCCCCGCTTGCCGCTTCTACGCCCGCATGGGTGCCAAACTCGGTCATGTCCATCTCTACGCCTACCGTACCGAGGGCCTAAACGAGGTGCAACTGACCTGGTATAAGGATCTGTAGCTGTCGCAGATGCTGGCGGTCAAAAACAACATTTGAGTATTACGAGGAGAGCCGGGTATGACAGATCTTTTCGAGAGAGTGCGCGAAGACTTCCCGCGAGCGCGGACCATGGCGTACTTCGACAACGCCTCGTCGCATCCGATCAGTGTGCACTCGGCCGCGGCCCTGCACCGGTACGTCGATTGGGTCGCGCACGAGGTGGGGGAGCCGTGGTGGCCGGCCTGGGCACCGCCGCGCGACCAAGCCAAGGCCCTATTTGCCCAGCTCATCAACGCCGATCCCGGGGAAATCGCCTTTGCGCGCAGCACGGTGGAATCGGAGAGTAATATCCTCAACGGCTTGCGGGATCATCTAACGGGCGGCAATGTGGTGATGTCGGACCTGAACTTCAGCCCCTGCATATCCAACTACAAGTTTCGCGAGCAGCAAGGTCTCGACGTGCGGATCGTCAAGAACCGCAACTGGCAAATCGACATGACCGCCATGAAAGACGCAATCGACGGCAATACCCGGCTGATTTCAGTGGCATTGGTGTCAAATGTCAATGGGTATGTCGCAGATGTCGCGGCACTGAGCAAGCTGGCTCACGACAACGGCGCGTATCTGTATGTCGATATCATGCAGGCCGCAGGCGGCGTTCCGATCGACGTCAAGGCGATGGGCATCGACTTTGCGGCTTGTTCGACGTTCAAGTGGCTGATGGGCGTCAAGGGGTTTGGGTTTCTGTACGTTCGCTCTGATCTGCAACTCGACGTGCTCAAACCGTCTCAACCCACGGGTGGTGTGAGACTCAACTATCCCCCTTGGGTAGAAGAGCCCGATTCGGCTAGTGAGGATATATCGTTTTCATCCCCGACCGGAGTCGGCACCTACGAGGTCAGTTACCCCTCGTACGAAGGAGTCGTGTGCGCCCAAGAGAGCTTGCAGTACATCCTGCGCCTTGGAGTTGACAGAATCCGCAACCACGCGAGAGACCTGACCGATCGCCTGCAGGAAGAGCTGCCGAAGCGGGAGTACCAATCGATCACGCCGCAGGGAAACGAAAGCCCCATACTCTCCTTCGTAGCGCCATACCCCGAAGCTACCTTGGCCAGTTGCAGGAGTGCCAATGTTCATGTGGCGATGCGTTTCGGCAACAAGATGCGCCTCTCTCCTTCGGTGTACAACAACCACGGGGACATCGATCGCCTCCTCGAAGCCCTGCCTTAGAAGTAGTTACCTCACACCGAATCGGCCACCTCGGCGAGTCCTGCGTAGTTGTTGCTCGGCTTAGGTCTGCGGGAATGGTGTGAGGGCAAGAGCAGGGCTGCCTGTTGGGGAGCAGTGA
>VXZF01000505.1 GCA_009845645.1 Gemmatimonadota bacterium
AGAAAGGCGACTTGGAGGGCGCGGTGCCGTTCTATCGCCGCGCCATTGAACTCGATCCTCAGCGCCTCGCCGCCCACCTTGGATTGGGCGTCGCCCTCTTTCAACTTGGCGATGCGGACGGTGCGCTGGCAGCATTCCGCACGGTCTTGCGCCTTGATCCCGAACACGCGCTGGTGCACAGCTACCTAGGCAATGTGCTGTACAGCCGCCGGGATGTCGAGGGTGCGGTGCGAGCCTATCGCCGCGCCATTGAACTCGACCCCGCATTGGCCCAAGCCCACAGCGACCTAGGGGCCATCCTCTACGGACTAGGCGATGTGGAAGGGGCCATTGCTGCGGGCAGTCGAGCGGTCGAGCTCGAGCGCGACCACGTACAGGCGCTCTACAATCTAGGCTTGGCCCTCAAAAAAAAAGGCGATTCGGAGCAAGCGGCCCAATCTCTGCGGCGCGCCATCCAGGCCGATTCTACTTACGTTCCAGGTCGCTATAGTCTGGCTCTGCTGCTCTATGAGCAAGGTAATGCAGCAGAGGCTATCGCCCAGTACCGCCAGATCATCTCCCTAGATTCCAAGCACAGCCGCGCCCATAACAATCTAGGCCACATCCTCTATAGTCGCGGTGATATCATCGGTGCTATAGCACTCTTGCAACGCGCCCTTGAACTAAACCCCGACTACGCTCAAGCCCACTTCAATCTGGGTCTGGCCTACAAAAAGCAGGGGCGGATCGACGAGGCAGTGCAATCGTTCGGCGCTGCTCTGCGCCTGCGCCCGGGCCATGTCCGCGCCTACAACCACCTAGGTGCCGCGCTCTACGCCCGCGGCGATAGGGGTGCTGCGGTCCAGGTCTATCAACAGGCCATCCGCCTCAAGCCCGGCTTTGCCGGCCCGCGCTTTGGGTTGGCCACCATCCTGCAGGAGCAGGGCAATGAGGCCGCCGCCATCCAGCAGTACCGTGCCATTATCGACATGGGCGACGATGAGCACTTGCAGCGCATGGCGCAACAAATCCTCCGCGCTATGGGGGAAAAACCGTAGGTTCAGTGCTCTACAGTGGCAATGTCTCGCCCTTCTTCTACTACTACAAAACGATCCCCCGCCACTTGAGTGTATTGGTCGATTAAACCGCTGGGCCAGCGGATTTCCAAGGTGTCCACTGCGGCGCTCGGCCCTAGTCCAAAAGTGAGCCACAGACTGTTGTGCGATAGGTAGCTCGAGCCGGCGGTTACTTCTCTGAGCTGTTGCTGGCCGCCCGCGACTAGGCGGACTCTGGCACCGATGCCGTCGCGGTTGCTGTTGCGGCCCAAGGTGCGAACGGTTAGCCAGTGATTGTCGCTGGCAGTGTCGTTGCGCAGCAAGGTCGGCACGTCGTTTTTGTCAACCACGAAAAGATCCTCGTCGCCGTCGCCGTCGTAATCACCGACCGCAGTGCCCCGGCTCGACTTGACGATCTGCAGACCCGGCCCGGCTTGTGCGCTCAGATCGACGAAGGCAGTACCATCGTTGCGGAAGAGATTGTTCTTCTGGGCGTAGCTCGACTGCGGAAAATAATCCTCTAGGGCAGCAGTGACGTGGCCGTTGGCAATGAATATATCCAGATCGCCGTCGCGGTCCCAGTCGAAGAAAGCCGTGCCCCACTGCAGCGGCATGAGCGTGGTGCGGGCGACGCCAGCGGCAAAGGAGATATTGGCGAAGGCGCGGCCGTCGTTGCGGTGGAGAGTAGCGGTCTGTCCTTCGTAGTTGCTCACCGCTAGGTCCAGATCGCCGTCGTTGTCCCAGTCGCCAGCGGCCAGACCCATGCTGCCCTCGGGCCGTCCATCGGCGTCGTAGGCCACGCCTAGGGCTAGAGCCTCTTCGGCAAAGGTGCCGTTGCCTTGGTTGGTGTAGAGAAAGTTGGGGGTGGCGTCGTTGGCCACGTAGAGGTCTAGATCGCCGTCGTCGTTCCAGTCTAGGAAGGTGGCTCCGAGCGTCTTGCCTAGGACGGCGTTGAGTCCGGCACTAGTGCTGACGTTGGCAAACGCGCCGTTGCCGTCGTTGCGATACAGCACATCGGGCTGGCCGGCAAACGCTTCGGGCGAGGCCACGCTGGCCACCCCGCGCTGGCCGCCGAAGAAGCCGTCGCGCTGCTCGCCGGGCAGCAGGGTGGTCTCTGGATCGAAGACCACGTAATTGCCCGCAAAAAGGTCTAGATCGCCGTCATTGTCGTAGTCCCCGAACGCGCAGGCTGTGCCGTAGCCATTGTCGTCTACCCCGGCCAGTGCGCCGGTCTCGGCAAAGGTGCCGTTGCCTTGGTTGGCAAAGAGGAGATTGGGGCCGTAGTAGGTGATGTACAGATCAGCGTCGCCGTCATTGTCGTAGTCCCCGGCCACACAGCCGGAACCCCAGCCGCTAGCATCGGTACCGGTCTGTTGGCTGACATTGGCGAAGGTGCCGTCGCCCCGATTGCGGAACAGAGCGTTGCGCGGAACTGCGCCGTCGGGCGGAGGCTGCACATCGCGCGGCAGATCGGCATAGCGCGGACCGGTAAAGCCCAGGTCGCCGTTGACGATGTACAGGTCGAGCTGGTCGTCACCATCGTAGTCGAAAAAGGCGGCACCCGATCCGGTCGTCTCTAGGATCGTGAGGGCGTTGTTGTTGCCGTACCAATTGCGGAAGACCAGCCCCGCCTCTCGGGTTGCATCGGCGAAGCGGGGTTGGGCATTGCAGATAGCAGCGCCGAGGAGAGCGGCTAGGAGCAGAAAATTAATTGTTGGTACCAGTGCCCTTACTCCCTCGGCTAGTAAGAAGCCGTCTTGGAAAAAACCCAAGACGGCTTCTTTGAGGCGACAGGAGCGAAGCCCCTGCGGTTTTGCTGGCGGTACAGAGCCTTTACTTCAGGAAGGTCATTGGCCGCGATTCGACGAACGAGCCCGCCTCCATGCGGTAGTAATAAACGCCGCTGGAGACTAGCTGGCCGCT
>VXZF01000162.1 GCA_009845645.1 Gemmatimonadota bacterium
GTGCGGCACAATAGCGCATGGGATTTGGTAGCAAAACTCGAAGCTAGGGATTGAACAGTGATAGGAGCCGTCGTCGGGAACGAGAGATAATTGGTTTCAAAACGGGAGCCCTCTGGGGGATTGGTATCGATTTCGAGCTTTACCCGAATCTTTCTTTGGGTCTGTCGTCCATAGGGAAGCCCTAGGGTCATTACTTTGCCGATAGAATCCGTTTTCACAAAGGCTTTGCGCATGGCCCCATCGACATCCGATTTGTCTTGGATTTCAAAGTCGATCCCTTCTTGGGCGCAATCGCGCTGCACCCTTGCCAAATAAGGCTGCCAGACAAAGTGCGACTTGGGCTTTTTTAACAAAAAATCTAGATCTTGTGAAAAACGGTTTATACCATAGACGATACGCAGGCACGTTCCGCCGTGAAACATGGCCTCTGCAAACAGTCCGGCGCGGGACAAGCTGGCCAGGATATAGTGCTGCATCAACTCCTGCAATGCGTTTTCCTGTTCCACTGCATTGCCTAGATCGTATTCGCCGAGCTTGGCCGCGACCACGTCATGAAACATGGTTCACCGCCTTTTCGAGTCCTTCCAGATAGGCCCTCGTCCTGCGATTGCGTACGGCCGCGCAAATTTCTTCGCTATGTGCAAAGGAGATCTGGGCCAGATCGTCTTCCTCAATCCGCAGGGACTCGGTACAATAACTCAGACCATCTCGCTTCCAGCTAATTTCTCGGTGGAGGTACACGGCGTCGGCAATGGCGCGCAACGGCGAGGCAATAAACGCCCACTCGCCTCCCTCTAGCGGGGTCGCCTCAACGCCGGCCCGGGGATGGGGCGATGGAACTCGATCAAAGGAGAAGACGCCTAGGGGGGTTGAAACGGTCTGACTCCGCGCAGTGGTAACGCTGCTGATCTGGTAAACAGCTTCGGGAATGAGACCGTGGTACCAAAGGGCGGTTTCGAGGCTGATATGCGAAGGGGCATGCAGCACGGCTGCAAGGGCAAAGGGGTGGAGTTCGGACTTGCGGAACACTTTGTCCAAAGTAAATAATCCCCGTTTAAGGCGCAGAATCTCGCCAGCACGGGTAGCCCGGTGAATCAACTGCTTTCTGGCCCCTGGGGACGCATCGGATAACAGATTCACCAAGACAGTATGGTCGAAGAGACCTCCTGGGGGAGATAATCGGATAATTTGTTCGGTTAATTGTTGCATTTTGCTCTTAAGTTACGAAATAAGTAACTTAAGAGCAAAAATAGGCCGGGAGCAATCCCGACCCCTTTGCTTGTACTTCGGCTAGTCAGGCGATTAGCCGCCCGCTGCTTTGGTGCTCTCCGCGATTATGGCGACGATCCCTTGAGTATCGTCCAATACGCGCAGCCGTTCCGCGATCCTCCCTTGTGCATCCACCACGTAATACGAAGGCAAACTACTGATGCTATAGGCTTTTGCTACGTCCGCACCCCATCCAGCCGCCCGCAGATGGACACCTTTGATCTCGTGTTTGGCAATCGCTTTTCTCCAAGCTTCCTCATCGTCGTCCAACGAGATGTTGAGGAAGACGACCGGCTGCTCGGCCATCTCGGCTTTGATTTTCTGTATATAGGGCAGATCAACGATACACGGCCCGCACCAACTCGCCCAGAAATCAATGAATATCGCCTTCCCTTTGAATTGGTTCAGCGATACTGGCTGGCCATCGAGGTCGTCGAGCGTGAAGTCGGGCGCAGGTTGCCCCGGTTGTAGAACCAGCGCCTTGGTCAATGCCGCCTCGATAGCTTCGTTGTATTCTGGATAGGGGTTGGTTTCTTTAAATTCCTCCCACCTTTCATTGACTGATGCAAAGTCTGTGTAGCCGCGCTCAAACTCATTGACTAACTCGCCGGCCAGAAACCAGTAGAGCACTCTTCCGTCCAGTTTTTGCTTAGCTAGATCGTATCGTTTCCCACCGAAACTAACCCTGCGCATCCAAGGCCCGGCATAGATGGAGTCGAGTTGGGCTTGAGCCGTTTCCGACAGACCTAATTCCGCTAGGTCGAGTTTCTCGGACAGCTTGAGCGGACGGCGATGTTCGTACAGGGAGTCGAGGCGAGCCACGGCAGCGGTCGAGAGACTCAACACCGACCAATCGAGTAGTTCAGACAGCGGAATTTTCTCGCTCACACCCTCAAGCTCTTCTTCCATTGGCAAGTGAAACACCACCTTCGTGCCCATCGTATCGATCCGCGACGATTCGTACCCGCTTGACTTGGTAATGCCAAAGGATTGACCCGACCTTTCGTAAAACGAGTCGAGCTGGGCTATGGCGGCTGCCGAAAGCTCGAACTTCGACAAATCGAATCTTTCGGACAGCCTGAGCGAGCGGCGATTTGCATATAGGGAGTCGAGGTGGATCTGCTCCGAATCGGACAAACCCAATGCCGACAGATCGACCATTTTTGACAGGCTAGGTTTTCGGCCATCCTTTTCGTATAGGGAATCGAGGTGGGTCTGGGCCGCTTCTGATAACTCCAAACTCGATAGATCGTACCGATCGGACAGCGTGGGATTTCTAAGCTGCTTGAGAGCCACCTTGTCTAATTCCCAACCCAAGGTACGCGTCAGAAAGGTGTGATATTCGCTCACGCCAATGGCCTTTTCATCGACCAAGGGAATGTCTTGTAGAAAGTCGTAGTACTCCGGGGTGATGTCCCTGTTGTCGTGGTCATTGGCAAATCTGTAATTCGTCGGATAGGAAATCATCTGCCTAGCCCACTCGTAGTTGAAGCGAGCTGTCGCATAGTCGATAAAACCTGGAGAAAGCTCATACTTCTCACGCCCCTTAGCGAGCCACTCAAACTCATCCTGTCGCCGCTGATCCACTTGGCGCATGAAATCCTCCAACTCCAGCCCCTCGTAGTCGAGGCGAAAGGTGAGGTAGGCGGGCAGAATCTCGGCTATGAAGCGGTTGTTGTCCGCGCC
>VXZF01000311.1 GCA_009845645.1 Gemmatimonadota bacterium
GGGCGATGGACAGATAAGCGGCGAGGTCGGTCGCCGAGAAGGTCCCTAAATCGCGTCCTTCCGCATCGGTATGCCACAAGTCGCCGTAGGATACGTAGTGGACGCTCAGGGCGTGTACGCGCGACCCGTTGGGAGCGGCGATAGAGGCGAAGCCGGCTTGGGAATCGACGAAATAGCTGTTGTAGGCGAGCGCGGCCGTGCGTTCGCTCAAGCCGAAAAGTCCAGCGGGATTCCAAGCAGAGGCCTCGATGTTGCCGGATACGGCCGCATAGGCCCCGCCGAGTGCGGCAGCACGGGTGCCGACGCCGATCTTGAGAAAGTTGAAACCCGTAGTGCCCGCATTGGGGTTGATCGCCGCAGCGGGCTTCAAGGTCGAAAGTAGGATGCAGGCGGCGAGGGCACAGTATCTCATAGTTTGGTCTCCAGATTTCAGGCGGCTGCCCGTTCTAGGGCGTGGGCTGTACGCAGCAAACGAGCTTCTTCAAGGGGCGGGGCCAATAGTTGCACGCCAATGGGCAAGTCGCCGTGGCTTTGGGCAAAGGGCACGGATATGGCAGGGATTCCGGCGAGGTTGACCGAGGCCGTGTAGATGTCGTTGAGGTACATCTGCAAGGGATCGTCGAGCTGTTCGCCGAGACGGAAGGCGACGGTCGGAGCCACGGGCGAGATCAGCACGTCGCAGGACTCAAAAGCGCGGGCAAAGTCTTCGCGGATCAGGGTGCGCACCTGCTGGGCCTTGCGGTAGTACGCGTCGTAGTAGCCGGCGCTCAAGGCGTAGGCCCCGAGCATGATGCGGCGCTTGACCTCGGTGCCAAAGCCCTCGCTGCGCGTGTGCAAATACATCTCTTGCAGGTCGGTGCTGCCCTCGGCGCGATAGCCGTATTTGACGCCGTCGTAGCGCGCGAGATTGGCCGATGCTTCGGCCATGGCGATGATGTAATAGGTACTGATGCAGTATTCGGGATGACCGGCCACGGGTAGCTCGACATCCACGAGCTCGGCTCCTGCATCCACAAGGACTTTGGCTGCATTTTGGGCCGCCCCGGCTACTTCCGCGTCTAGGGCGGCGGGAAAGTGCTCGCGCGCCAAGCCTACTCGCAGACCGCGGACGTTTCCTTTGAGCGCGGCCCGATAGTCCGGCACGGAGGCGGTGCTGGAAGTTGAGTCGCGGGGGTCGTGTCCGGCGATGGCTTGGAGCAGGAGGGCGGCGTCTTCGACATCTTTGGTTACGGGGCCGATTTGGTCGAGCGAAGAGGCATAGGCTATGAGTCCGTAGCGCGAGACGCGGCCGTAGGTAGGCTTGAGGCCCACGACGCCGCAGTAACTGGCCGGTTGACGCACCGAGCCGCCGGTGTCTGAGCCGAGGGCGAGAATGGTTTCGTCGGCGGCTACGGCCGCGGCCGAACCGCCGCTGGAGCCGCCCGGCACTCGCTCGGGGTCGCGGGGGTTTGAGGTGGGACCGAAATAGGAGTTTTCACAGGACGAGCCCATAGCGAACTCGTCCATGTTGGTCTTGCCGATGAAGACAGCATCGACGTCGCGCAGCCGCTCGACGGCCGTGGCGTCGTAGGGGGCGATAAAGTGTTCGAGGATTTTCGAGCCACAGGTGGTGCGCCCGCCGCGCACGCAGAGGACGTCCTTGAGGGCTAAGGGAATACCCGCCAAAGGGCCCAAAACCGCGCCCGCTGCGCGCCGCTGGTCGATGTCGTCGGCGTGGGCTAGGGCACCTTCTGGATCTACGCTGATGAAGGCGTTGATCTGGCCGTCGATTGCGCCGATGCGGTCGAGTGCGGCCTCGACTAGCTGACGAGCGGTAATTTCCCCTTGTTGCAGACGAGTACTGAGTTCGTGGGCAGTGGCTTGGTTGAGCGCCATAAGTTAGGAGGCGGCTTGGTCCTTGTCTTTGGACTGAGGCTCGGTCTGAGCTTGATCCTTGTCCTTGGACTGGGGCTCAGTCTGGGCCGGAGGGGCCGTAGGCTGAGCAGGTTGCTTGGGGGCCTCGATTTCGTCCTGCACGTCGCGCATGGCGGTGCGGAACTCGCGGATGCCCTTGCCCAGGCCCTGAGCCATCTCGGGGATGCGCTTGGCACCGAAGATAAGCAGAATGACGACGAAGATGATGAGTATTTCCCAATGGCCCATACCGAACATGGCTCTAGCTCCCGAAAGATGTTTTTAATAGCTGTGGCGGAAGTAGTACCAGCCGACGAAGAGTCCCAACATCGTGATTAGGTTGAACTTCAGCGACAGATCAAACGAAAAGGACAGGATGATGAGGTTGAACATGTGCGGCCCGATGGAATACTCCACGTAGCGCAAGAGGGCGAGTTCGACGATGGTATCGGGGCCGGCTATGGCGATGAGGATAAACCTCAGCATCTCACCGACGATATTCGCGCTGATCATCGTGGTGAAGAGGATGAGGATGAGATGGCTGAGGGGTTTATCGTGCAGCATTATAACTCAGGCGTGTTGCGTGACGTCGCCGTGCACGAGCCGGACGATCCAGCGAATGGGCCCGGAGAAGACGTACACGAGAATCATGGGAAAGAAAAAGATACCATCGTAAATGGTCAGCCCGACCGTAGTGACGAAGTAAAGCTGTTTGAAGCGGTCGCTGAGGGAAGTGCCGCGGAAATTGGGCACACTGTCGTAATCGAGCCGACTAACCATCAGGAAGGACAGCACTAAAATCAGCAGTACGGCCAGCGGTGTGGCGTGGGGAATAGGCCACGCTTTGACAAAGACCACGTATTGGGTGAGGCAGACCGCAGCCGTGGGAATGGCTAACCCCATGTAAAATTCGCCGCGTTCACCGTCGAGGCTGAGCGTATTAAAGCGAGCGAGACGCATGGCACCGCAGAGCAGGAACACAAAAGCCAGCGCCAGCCCCCAGCCGGTGGGCAGGTGGGCCTGATAGATGATGGCCGCGGGCACGATGCCAAAGGTGCAG